>CABSUD010000184.1:0-3561 GCA_902480795.1 uncultured Collinsella sp.
GCACCTTTGTGGTGGTTTGAGCTGCCCGGGCCTTCAATTGTCTCGATCTGTAACACCAGCTCGGCAGATACAGGTCTAGATGTTACAGAACGAGACAAACCTCCGATATCAAAGCCGGCAGACGAAGTTGTCGACGTTACCGGGTCTCCCCTCGCCTGCCGTTGGCGGGTGTTGCGGGGCTGTTCGCCGCATTGCCGCCGCACTGGGGGCGCGCAGACCGTAGGATGGTTTTATTGACAGCCTGTCAACTTGTCTGGGAGGCACCGTGGCAGAAACGTCTGATATCGCAATTGTGGGCGCGGGCATCACCGGATGCGCCATTGCGCGGCAGCTCGCGCGGTTTGACCTGTCCATTTGCGTGGTCGAGGCGGCCAACGACATCGCGCTAGGGGCGTCGAAGGCCAACGGCGGTCTGGTGCACGCCGGCTACGATCCGGCACCGGGCACGGTAAAGGCGCAGGTCAACGCTCGTGGTTGCGAGTTGTACAGTACATGGTCGCAGGAGCTGGGCTTTCCGTTCTGCCGCACCGGGTCGATGGTGTTGGGCTTTAACGACAAGGACCGCGCGCACTTGGAGCAGCTTTGCAGCAACGGCCATGTTAACGGTGTGCCCGAGCTGTCGATCGTTGGACCCGACCGCATCCACGAATTAGAGCCGCGCGCCAGTGCCGATGCAACGTGCGCGTTGTGGTGCCCCTCGACTGGGTTTGTCGACCCGTTTGAGGTTGCCATCGCCGCGCTGGAGAACGCCGTGGACAACGGGGTGACGTTCATGCGGTCCGCGTCGGTGGAAGCGATTGAAGTCGCGGGCTCGGGTGACGATGCGCGCTTTACGCTGGCGACCCCCGCTGGCAACGTGCGCTGCCGCTACTTGATCAACGCCGCAGGCAACGGAGCCGCGGACATCTCGCATATGGCGGGGGCCGAGGAGTTCCAGATGGTCTGGCGTCAGGGCAACATCGTGGTGCTGGACAAGGAGCCGCGCACGCTCATGCCGCTCTACCCCGTGCCGACGCCGGTGTCGAAGGGCGTTATCGTGACGGGCACCGTGCACGGCAACACCGTGATCACCGCAACCGCCGCTGTACGCGAGCCGGGCGACACGCAGACCTATGCGAGCGATGTGAACGCGCTGCTGACCGGTGCGCGCAAGCTGGTGCCCGATCTGGATACGCGCCGCGTGGTGCGCGCATTTGCCGGCGGGCGTCCGGTCATTCAGGGAACGAACGACTTCTTTATTGGACAGTCGGCCGTGGTGCCGGGGCTTTTCCAGGCGGCGGGCATTCAGTCGCCGGGTGTGGCGAGCGCGCCGGCAATTGCCGAGCGTATGGAGCTTGTGATGCGTGAGGCGGGCGTGGAGCTGCACGAGCGGGCAGACTGGAACCCAATTCGCCGCGCGCCGGACGACTTTGACCGCGCACCGTTGGCGCGCAAGGAGGAGCTAATCGAGTCCGATTCCGCGTGGGGACAGATTGTCTGCCGCTGCGAGACGGTGCCCGAGGCCGAGATCGTGGCCGCGATCCGACGCCAACCGGGCGCGGTTTCGGTCGAGGGCGTCAAGCGCCGCTGCCGTGCCGGCATGGGTCGGTGCCAGAGCGGTTTTTGCCAGAGCCGCGTGGTGGCGATTCTTGCGCGCGAGCTGGGCTGCGACCCCAGCGAGGTGCTGTTGGAGGATGCCGGATCTTGGTTGGTCGAGGGACCGCTGAAGGGGGTGCGTTAGGATGGCGGAATTCAAATCGAGCGCGATTGATTGCGGCGTCGTAGAAGCCGTACAAACGCAAGCTTTCGACGTGGTCGTTATCGGCGGCGGACCTGCCGGCATGGCGGCCGCGCTTTCCGCGAATAAGGCCGGCGCGCGCGTGGCCATCGTGGAGCGCGAACAGCACCTGGGCGGCATCCTCCGCCAGTGTATTCACCCCGGTTTTGGCCTTTCGCACTTTAAGCAGGAGCTCACCGGTCCCGAGTACGCGCAGCGCTTTATCGACCAGGTGCACGCAACCGACATTACGCTGTTCCTGAACAGCATGGTGATTGGGATTGATTCAGGCGAGTCTGCGGTTGACACTGCGGTCCACACCGTCACGCTCATGAGCCCTGCCGGCATGCTGCAGCTCACCGGGCGCGCGATCGTCCTTGCCATGGGTTGCCGTGAGCGCACCCGCAGCGAGATCAAGATCCCCGGCAGCCGACCCGCCGGCGTGTTTACGGCGGGCCTGGCGCAGCGATACATCAATATCGAGAACCTCAAACCCGGCTCGCGCGCCGTCATTTTGGGCTCGGGCGATATCGGGCTGATCATGGCACGCCGCTGCACGCTCGAGGGAATTTCGGTTGAGGGCGTGTACGAGCTTATGCCATACGCCAACGGTCTGCGCCGCAACGTCAAGAACTGCCTGGACGACCTTGACATTCCGCTGCATCTGTCTACCACGGTCACGCGCGTGATCGGACGCGACCGCGTGGAGGCCGTCGAGGTGAGTCAAGTCGACGAGCACCTGGCGCCCGTTCCGGGGACCGAGCGCATTGTTCAGTGTGACACACTGCTGCTTTCGGTGGGCTTGATTCCCGAGAACGAGCTTTCGGTTGCCGCGGGCGTAGAGCTTGACCCACGCACGCGCGGCGCCGTGGTGGACCAGAGCCTGCAGACGGGCGTGCCGGGCATCTTTGCCTGCGGCAACGTACTGCACGTGCACGACCTGGCCGACAACGTAACGACCGAGTCCAAGAGGGCTGGCGCAGCTGCAGCGGCGTACGCGCTGGGGACCGACGCGGGCACCGTTCCGAACTGCGAGTTCACCGTCTCCCCTGCCGGCATCGCGGGCTACGCGCTGCCGGGACGCATTACGGCTGTGGCGCTCACCAAGCTCAACTTCCGCGTGCGCCGGCCGGTCGACGCCGCCCGCGTGCGTATTCTGGCAGGCGACGAGGAACTGTTCGCAGGCAAGGTCCGTGCATTTAAGCCGAGCGTCATGGAAAGCTTCCCGCTGCCGTCAAAGGTGATTCAACGCGCACTCGAACTGGGTGCAAGCGAGATCGTCCTGTCCGTCGACCCCGTTGAGGAGGCATGAACTATGAGCAATAACGCAATCGATACGCTGCAGTTCGACTGCACCACCTGCCCATCCGAGTGCCTCCTGACCGTAGAGGTGGAGCGCGACGCCAATGGCGCCGTGGTGGAAGTGCGCTCCATAACCGGCAACAACTGCCCGCGCGGCGATAAGTTCGCACATCAGGAACTCACCTGCCCCATGCGCGTGCTCACGACGACCGTGGCCGTCTCCGGCGGCGACGAAGCCCTGCTCCCCGTGCGCACGGCCGAAGCCATCCCGCTGGCACTCCACGCCCAAGCCATGGCCCTCATCCGCGGACTAGTGGTCAAAGCCCCCATCCGCATGGGCGACGTCGTGCTAGAGAACCTCCTAGACACCAGAATCAGCCTCATCGCCAGCATGGACATCGACCCTGCCTAAGTAGCTCATTTGGGACAGAGCTCTTTAACTACCCCGCCATCCACCCCGCCCCCCTCAATTGCGGTGAAATAGTTCCTGAAAAGCCCTTGCG
>CABSUD010000185.1:0-3533 GCA_902480795.1 uncultured Collinsella sp.
GTTCACAGCGACGCCAGTGAAATGCCGCATGGCTTTGCAACGCCGTTCGAGGCAGCCATGTATTTGTGGCTCGTTTTCGTGATGTTGATTTGCGCAGGACTGCAAACGCGGAAGGGCTATGTCGATACCAATCGTTTTGGGCAAACCGAGCATCTTCCTGTTGGATATTTCCTGCTTGTCAGCGGTCTTAGCGGCGCCACGTTCGCGCTTGTTATTGCCGCAATGCGCTGTATCGCTGAGGCGCAGATCGTACCGCTCGAAAGCGTCTTTTGGTTGGCGAACCTGGCCACGGGCGTGTTCTGCGGCGCGACGATTTTCATAGCCACATTCGCCGCTCTGTGCGCAACGTTTTTCACGGCGAAAAGACGCCGTGCCAAGCTCGAGGCAGAACTCGACTCCCCTGATGATATCTAATGCGTAATGGGCTGGCTCTGGGTATCCAGAACCAGCCCATTTTCATGTTCGATGAGCCGAGTCGGCGTCTCTTGTAAAAGCAACTAAGAGCTAGCGAGGCTTATCCAAATTGGCCTCATTGGCGGTGTCTTTTTCGAGCGCCGTGCGGCGGGCGCTGTAGGCGACGAGGCCGGCGCCTGCCGCGGCGAGTGCTGCGGCGGCTGCCGTAAGGGGAGCGTTGACATCGCCCGTGCCCGCAAGCGCGCCCGCTTTTCCGGAGCGCTTGTTATTGCCGTGGTCCTTGCCGCTGCCGGAGCTGCTTCCGCCGGAGTCGCCGCCCTTGTCAGCACCGCCGCCACTCGAGCCACCATCGCCGTCTGCTGTCATCGGGGCGTCGTGAAGTCCTGTCGTATCCGCGCTGCCGCATACGCCGACCTGAACTTCTGAGCGCTCGCATGCCGCGTCGGGCACATGAAGCTCGTGCAGCACGGCACCCAGCGCCGAGTTTGCACCCGGTCGAATTTCCTCGAGCGTTACGGGATCGAGCGCCACCAGATTACGCGCCTTCGCATACAGCGTTACGCGTTTGCCCACTTCGTCGCTCCAACTCTCGGGGATGGCGAAGCTCATGCGAAACTGTGCCGTGCAACCCGGTGCCAGCACGGCGTTGCCGTTGTCGGCTACCAGCGGGTGCATTGCAAAACGTGCGCCCAGCGTCTCGAGCGCGTACTTCACGTGTGCCATGTCGTTGGCCGAAGCGTCCTCGGCAAGCTCTGGATCGTAGATCGAAACCATGCGTGCGTTCACTCCGAATCCGATGGATGCGCTGGAGAACGGCTGGCTGGAGCCCTCTCGGTATAGATCAATCGTGCCGGCGGTCAGCAAGGTGTTGCCGTCGTTCCGCACCGTGACCATGAAGGATTCGCCTGCTGCTCCGGGCACCACCGCGCCCGAGGTAGCGACCGCGCCCGTCGGAGTGGCACACGCCACCAAGGGCACTTCGATGCCGTGCAGCTCTGCCTCGCTCTTCTCCGCGCTCACAATGTGCGTGGCGAGCGCGGAGAGCATGCCTCCCGACGTCAAAAAAGTCGTTATCTGATCGGCGGGATGGTCCAGCTCGCACATCACGAACGGCTCCGTGAACAGATCGCCTGCCAAGGTGCTGGCGAAGATGCGGAAGTGCTTGCCCATCACTGCTACCGGGTTGCCTTCTTCGTCGTAGGTTTGTCCCACCTTGCCATCGGTGTTCTCTACATAGAGCACGCACCTGCCGTTGTTGCTTACGCTAAACGATGCCGGGCCACAGCCTGCGGCGCCCACGGGCTGCGTTGCAAATGCTGATGCGCCTCGCGTCCAAGTAATATGTTGCAGTTGCTCGTTGACGGTTGCCAAAAAGCCCGAATGTTGTGGCCACGGCACCGCGTGGGGTACTGCCGCATCTGGCGACATAACGCCCCAGCCCGCAATGGACTGGCCGATCACGGCGTACGATGCGCAGCCGCAACCGTCTGCGGTCTCGTACGCAACGGGCACCACCATTTTGCCGTTGATATTCTCGGGCTCGCCCAGCTCGATACTCGACGGTGCTTGCGGAAAGCGGAGAACTTGGCGGAACGTCAGGCTGTCGCCCGAAACGTCCGACCACAGGGTAAAGCACTCCAGCGCAACCTCGGCCTCGCTGCCGAGTGCCTTTTCTGCGGTGGCTCCGCGGCGGTGGAGGTAGGCGCCCGACAGGCGCCCGTCGACTAGCGTCTTGCCCACCGTGATGCGTGGGCACTGCAGGCAATGGTAGCCATCCTCCTGAAGGCGGCCGCGCGAGATGCTGCGCCATGACGTATGCGATATCACGCGAACTCCGTCGTTGCTTATGCGCAGGCGCACAACGGACAGTATGCCGGATGTGCTCGCCGTATCGAAAAGGGTGTTGTCACCGGCGGGGCGCTCGCCCGAGACCAGCAGCACGTAGGCGTCCTGGTTTCTCCTCCCGTCTGTATATTCCACCACGTCGAAGTCGTAATCGAATATGCCGTTGCGCTCCACGTCGCCCTCGCCAAACCCAAGGGAGAAGTCCACGGGCGTGGGAGCGGACCACGTGCCGTTCGTCTTTGTATGCACCACCAGACGCGAGCGACCATTCTCGCCGTAGCGCACCGAGGCGATACGGAATAGGCACTCTACGCCGGCAATCATCGTTAGCTTCATGTGGGCTTCGCTGAGCACGCCGGAAAACAGCACGTTGTCGCTCGAGGGTTTTATGCCGCCACGCTCGTCCTCCGACACGCCGGCAGAATTGGCGTTCGGGTCGGCAACGGTGTTCGTTGCCTGGCCGATATAGGTGTAATCGTACATCGGCGCGGCGTTTTCGTCGTTCTCTATCAGTGCGTGGACGAAATGTTCGACCTGTCCCGTGTCATCGCTTTCTGCATCCGCCTCGAGCTCAATGCGCGTGACCGACCGGTCCCAATCGCGTACGGTAGGCGCGACATTCCTTGCAGTGGCCTTAACCTCGGCGCGTGCGAGCAGCTCGGCGTTGGTGACGATGGTGGCCGATGCGATAAATTGCGGCACACCACCCGCCTCGGCGTTGCCGGCCGAGCCGAAGTAGGCATCCAGCGTATAAGGCGTATCTCCACCCAATGCCAGCTCAGAGCGCTGGAACACATACTGGTTGCCATTGTTCACCGACATATTCCACGAATCGAGGAGTGTGGGCCACGACCCCGACCAAGCCTTGGTGGTCCACTTGAACATTACGAACTGGAGTATCACGTCGACATCGACGTCTGCACCTACGCGCAGTCGCGGAAGCTGGTGTCCATCTGCCTTCTCGTACCCAATGAACAGCGTGAGGGATGCGGCGCCGCGCACGGCAGATGAAGCGACGCCTGCAACGCCGGCGCCAAAGGTGACGGCAAGCCCGATCTGGATGGTGAACGAGCCCGACGTGTTTGAATAGTCGAGCGAAATGTTTTTAAAAAACGCCGCGCCGCTGCCGTGCGTGTGAGCACCCACGGCGAGCGCCAGCTTCGCCAGCACCCAGGGGTTGACGTTTAGGAAAAACGGCACCGGTCCTAGGGTAAACTGCTCGGTCCAATTGAGGTCGGTTCTTACCTGGAAGAGGGCCTTAATATTGCCGTATG
>CABSUD010000186.1:0-3512 GCA_902480795.1 uncultured Collinsella sp.
GATTATGGATGTGGAGCGCACATGGCGAACACCCAGAACTATATTAACCACCTGCTGCAGAACACCGGCATTACGCCGGCATGCAGCGAAGAAGAGCGCTTGGCGGCCGAGGATATCGCTCAGATCTTCCGCAACCACGGCTTTGATCCCGAGGTTCAGGAGTTCAATGCCCCGGCGCCCAGTAGGTTGGCATTTGCCGTTACCGGTATTCTTGCGTTTGCCGGCGCCCTGCTGATGGGCATCGGCGGCGGTATCGGCTTGGTCGGCACCTTGCTGGCCATTGTCGGTGCCGTTCTTTACGTGCTCGAACGCACAGGGCACCCCGTGGTTTCGCGCCTGGGCAAGACGGGCGTGAGCCAAAATGTCATCGCCTACCACAAGGCCTCGGGCCCGCTCGCGTCTCCGCGCAACCGCCCGGTGGTCGTTGTCGCACACTACGACTCTCCCCGTGCTGAGCTGCTCGCCCGCGAGCCCTATGCTTCGTATCGTGCGCTCATCGCCAAGCTGTTGCCCGTTGCCACGGTTGCCCCCGCTGCCGTTGCCATCCTGCGTATCCTGCCGCTCCCCGGCGCGCTCAAGGTTCTGCTGTGGATTGTCGCGATCCTCGCTTCCCTCGTTGCACTTGCCAACGCGGCAAACATCATCTCTAACCGCCATATTCTTCCCTATACGTCCGGCGCGGTGTGCAACAAGTCCTCTGTCGCCGCTATGCTCGGCGTTATGGACAACGTTGCTCCCTTCCAGGGCGAAAACGAGTTTCCCGACGATGTTCCGTTCGATACCTATTTCGGGGAGCAGAAGCGTCGTGCCGAGGAAATGGCGCGCGCAGCGGCGGAGTATGCCGCGGCCCAGCAGCAAAACGACTACGGCAACACCATCGAGTATGAAGAGCCTACCTACGCCGAGGACGAGTTCGGTCAGCCGATTGCTCCCGACGCTCAGGCCGAGCCCGAACAGGATGAGGCTTTCGACGAGCAGATCGAGGGCTTTGAGGGTGCGTCTGCCGACGAGACGCTGATCGGCGCCATCGTGCCCGAGGATCAGAATCAGGCTGTCCAGGCCGAAGAGTTCAATGACGAGGTTCCCGCTGCTGAGCCGGCGGAGGAGCCTGCCGCGGCTGAGCCCGAGCCCAAGCTCTATCGCAATGCCGCCGGCAACATCCGCTTTGGTTCGGATGCCATCCGTGCGCTCGGAATGCTTCCCGAGTCCTGCACGCTCGATTACGAGGAGGGCGAGGAGCCGACGTTTGAGCCCGAGCCTGCCCCCGTCGTGGCTGCGCCTGCGCCCGTTGTCGCTGCGGATGATGAGTCTGCCGCGGTTACCTCTGCCGTTGCCGAGCCCGAGGCGGTGTCCGCGATCGATCCCGCGGCAGGACTGGACATTTTGGCTCCCGCCGCGCCGGCGCAAGACGTTGCGGACGAGTCTGACGACGATTACGTTGAACAGCCGAGGCGCGTGTCTTACGAGAGCGATACTGATTTCTCGGCCGAGATTCCCGCGGCAACGCCCCATGCCGATATTGCATCCGCGTTCTCTTCGATTGGCGCCAGCGCTTCCAACTTCTTTAAGGGCGCGCTTGCAAAGGGCAAGAAATTTGTCGACGATTTCGAGGAGAAGCGCGCTGCCGCACGCGAGGCTGCCGAGCAGGAGGCTATCGCTCAGCAGCAGGCAGCCGAGGCGGCACGTGAGCTCGCGGCGCAAGAGTTCGAGCAGAACGAGGCTGTGCAGTCCGTGCCCGTCGACGCCGCCGAAGCTACAACGTCTTTCGAGGCTCAGCAGCACGTCGATAGCACCATGTCGTTTGATGCCGCGCAGTTCGATTCCACGATAACGTTTGAAAAGCAGGGCACCGCAATTGCCGAGTCCCTTCCCATCTCTGATGATGCCCAGGACGCCGCCGATGATTCGGTTGTCGACGAGGCCGGTTCCGTTGAGGCCAGCGCACCCGAGCAGGTCGACGCGGCAGACGATGACGAGCCTATTGATGCTGCAGAAATCCAAGATGCCGCCGAGGACGAGTCCGTCGAGGCCAACTCTGACGAAGAGCAATACGCGGCAGCCGATCAAGGTGATTCGACCGAGGTCGAGCAGGAGGAAGTGCCTGCGGTTTCCGAGACTCCCGAGACGGATGAGTCGAGGCCTTACTCCACGCAGATTTTCACCATGCCGACCCCGAGTGGTTCCGGTGCCACGGTTGCCAATGTCGCTCCCACTCAGGACGAAACGGTCGATTCCCTTATGGCCCAGATTTCCTCCCAGGCATCGCCGCGTCCGCAGATGAATGTTCCCGATCCGGCGTCGGCACCGTCGCCTGCACCTTCCTCGTCTCCGCTGGCTTCGGTCCCCGATCCGTCGCTGCCGTCCATGAAGCAGGCAAACGTTGCGTCTCGCACGTCGCTGTTCGACCTTCCCGACCCCTCCGCACAGGTCAACGATCCCTTTGCTACTGCCCAGGGTCCCGAACCCACATCGGCACCCGTTGCGCCTCCTATGCCCGTTGCGTCGGGCGCGCAGCCGATCGAGACCATTTCGGCTCCCGCCCCGGCGGCACCCAAGTCTCGTAAGCGCGGCCTGGGTGGTCTGTTCGGCCGTAAAAAGAAAAACGAGCAGGACAGCATGAGTGACTGGCTGGGCGTCGAAGACGATTACGATGCCAAGAAGTCCGGTCGCGGTATCGGTTCGTGGGATAACTTCGAGGACGATAACGATGGCTGGAAGGGTGGCGCTACGTCTTCCGATGGCGCTTCTTCCGAAGATATGCTCTCGGCTGTCGCCTCTATGGGCGATGATGAGCTGCTCGGTCACGATATCTGGTTTGTGGCAACGGGCGCCTCGGATTGTGATGGCGCCGGCATGAAGGCCTTCTTGGCTTCGCATCGCGATAAGCTCCGCGGCGTATTCTTTATCAATCTTGAATCCGTCGGCGCCGGTAGGCTTTCGGTTGTGACGGTCGAGGGCGAACAACAACTGCTCAAGGGCGATCGCCGCATCATGAACCTGGTCAGCAAGGTCTGCAAGTCGTTCCATGTCGATTGTGGCGCGCTCGAGATGCCCTATGCCAAGACCGATGCCTATGCCGCGCTCGAGGCGAGCCGCCGAGCCCTTACCATCGCCGGCGTGGACGGCACGCGTCTGGCTTGCGCTCGTACCGAGGACGACCTGCCCCACAATGTCAACCCGACGAACATTGCTACGGTATCCGAGGTCGTGACCGAGGTTATCCGCCGTTCGTAGACGGAGCTCTAAGGAGTCAACGTGTTTTCGTATATTAAGCGCCATTGGCCTGTCTACGTGATTTTGACCTTGATTGCCATTGCGTTAGGATTTGGGGCTGCCTACATCGTGGGTGCAAAGGGCTCGACCCCCGCCTCCGCAATCAGCGAAGAGGTGGAGCAAGAACAGAGTACGGGTGCCGATGGGATTCCTGAGTCCGAGCAGGCAATCGTTGATGGTGGATCTTCGTCTGCAGAGTAGATACGGCGATTTAAATGATTGAAAGCGGGCGAGCCGGG
>CABSUD010000187.1:0-3501 GCA_902480795.1 uncultured Collinsella sp.
ATCGAACAGCGAGACGAGAGGGTGTATGCATATGTCTTTGCTAAACCGCGTACAGCAGCTGCCGAAGGGCTTTGTTTGGGGCGCCGCAACCGCCGCGTACCAAACGGAAGGTTCCACGAAGGTGGCAGGCAAGGGTAAGACCATGTGGGACGATTACCTTGTCGCCCAGGGTCGCTTTTTGCCCGACCCGGCCAGTGATTTCTACAACCGCTACGAGGAGGATATCCGCCTTTCTGCCGAGCATGGACTCAACGCCATCCGTGTGTCCATCGCCTGGACCCGCATCTTCCCCAACGGCGACGATGCCGAGCCCCTCGCCGAGGGCGTTAAGCACTACCACGAGGTGTTGGCCTGCTGCAAAAAGTATGGCGTCGAGCCCTATGTGTCCCTGCATCACTTTGACTCCCCCGCCGCCCTGTTCAACCAGGGCGACTGGCTCAACCGCAAGACCGTCGACGCCTATGTGCGCTATGCCGAGTTCTGCTTCCGCGAGTTCCGCGAGGTCAAGAATTGGTTCACCATCAACGAGCTCATCAGCCTCTCGCACTCCCAATACATCCAAGGCAACTTCCCGCCCAACCATCACTTTGATGTGACGAGCGGCATCCAGAGCCAGCACAACGAGCTCGTTGCCCACGCCCGCGCCGTCAACCTGTATAAGGATCTTGACGAGACCGAGCACCTGGGCGGACGCATTGGCATGGTCAACGTCCTGACGCCGGCATATCCTGCCACAGACTCGCCCGCCGACCAGCACGCCGCCGACCTGTACAACGCCTTCTACACCGACTTCATCATGGACGGCGCCTTCCTGGGTCACTACTCCGCGCGCACCCTCTCACTCATCAACGAGATTCTGCGTGCCAACAACGCCACGCTTACGGTTGAGGACAGCGACATGGAGGAGCTCGCCAAGGCGGCGCCCCGCAACGATATGTTCGGCCTCAACTACTATCAGTCGGCGTTTATCGCCGCCTACGATGGCGAGTCCACCAACAGCTTTAACGGCACCGGAGACAAGGGCACCTCGTGCTTTAAGTTTAAGGGCGTCGGGCAGCAGGTCGATATGCCGGGTATCCCCACCACCGACTGGGATTGGCTCATCTACCCGCAAGGCCTCTACGACACGCTCAAGCACATCAGCGCCACCTATCCCAACCTCCCCGTCATCTATATCACCGAAAACGGCCTGGGCCACAAGGACCCCGAGCCCGACGCAAACGGCATCGTCGCCGATCCCGAGCGCATCGACTTTGTCGACCAGCACATGGAGAAGGTGCTCCGGGCGCGCGCCGAGGGCGTCGACGTCCAGGGCTACTTTATCTGGAGCCTGCAGGACCAGTTCTCGTGGGCCAACGGCTATAACAAGCGCTACGGCCTGTTCTACATCGACTTCGACACGCAAAAACGCTACATCAAGCAGTCGGCACTCTGGTACAAGGAGCTCGCCGACACCATGGCGGACGCGCAGTAGCGCATCGCCTCGCTTTCTCCCGAGAAGGGAGCGGCCCTATGCGATACAAACCCAGCCGCTCCCCTCTCTCCCCCTGGGACCGACCCCGCCTGCACCCGGGCTTTTAGCAAGCGGGAGACCATATAGGTTTTCAACGTCCATGCCATTAAGATTTCATGCAAAGAGGAGCGTGAACTATGGAATCGATCGTTAAGTTCTTGGAGAAAGGTCAGCCGTACTTCGACAAGGTCTCTAAGAACATCTACCTTCAGGCCATTAAAGACGGCTTTTTGGCAGCAATGCCCATCATCCTGTCTTCTTCTGTCTTCCTGCTTATTTCGACCCTGCCGGGCGTTGTCGCCACGGTCGGCGGCTTTACGCTGCCCGACTGGTGGAACGTCGACGTCGTGAACTTCTGCAACAAGGTTTACAACTTCACGATGGGCGTCGTGGGCATCATGGTCGCCGGCACCACCGCAAGCGCGCTGACCGGCTCCAAGAACCGCCGCATGCCTGCCGGCAAGGCCATCAACGCCACGAGCACCATGGTCGCCGCCATGTGCGCTATGCTCATCTTGGCCGTTACCCAGACGAGTGCCAAGATCGACGGCGCCGATGTCTCGGTGTTCTTTACCGACAACATGGGCACCAAGGGCCTACTGAGCTCCTTTGTCGCCGCATTTGCCACGGTCAACATCTATGCCTTCTGCATTAAGCGAGACATCACCATCAAGCTGCCCAAAGAAGTCCCCGGCGCCATCGCCCAGAACTTCCGCGACATCTTCGCCTTCAGCTTCTCCATCCTGTTTGTCGCCGTCATCGACGTTATCTGCCGCACCTGCTTGGCCGTCCCGTTTGCCAACGTCATCTCCACGCTGGTGAGCCCGCTGTTCGCCGCTGCCGATTCCTACGCCGGCCTCGCCCTCATCTGGTTCATGATCCCGCTGTTCTGGTTCATGGGCATCCACGGCCCCTCGGTCGTTAAGCCTGCCCTCAACGCCGCGCTGTTTGGCAACATCACCACCAACCTCGCCACGCTGCAGGCCGGCGGTCACCCCGCCCTCGCCCTGACCGAGAACTTCGGTAACTACATCGGCGAACTCGGCGGCACCGGCGCCACGTTCATTGTCCCGATCATCTTCCTGCTCTTTATGCGCTCCAAGCAGCTCAAGGCCGTCGGCAAAGCCTCTGTCGTACCCGTGATGTTCGCCGTCAACGAACCGCTGCTGTTCGCCGCGCCCATCATCCTCAACCCGTACTTCCTGATCCCGTTCCTGTTTGCCCCCGTGGCCAACGTCCTCATTGGTAAGTTCTTCATCGACTTTTTGGGCATGAACGGCTTTATCTATGCCATGCCGTGGGCACTCCCCGGACCGATCGGCACCTTCATCGACACCAACTTCCAGCCGATCTCTCTGGTCCTGGTTGTCGTCCTGCTGGTCGTTGACTTCTTGATCTACTACCCGTTCTGCAAGGCCTACGACAACGTCCTGTGCAAGCAGGAGGCCGAGACCCTGGCCGAAGAAGAGGCCGAGGAGACCAAGGCCGTCAAGACCGCTGCCGCCCCCGCCGTTGAGGCTCCCGTTGTCGAGACCGCTTCTGCCACTGAGGCCTCCGCAGCTCCGTCCGCCCTTAAGGGCAAGGACCTGAGGGTTCTGGTTCTGTGCGCTGGCGCCGGCACCTCTGCACTGCTCGCCAACGCGCTTAAGGAAGGCGCCGACGAGCTGGGCATCGACATTACCGCCAACGCCGGTGCCTACGGCAGCCACTACGCCATCATGGACCAGTACAACGTCATCGTCCTGGCTCCGCAGGTTCGCACCTATTACAACGAGATGAAGGCCGACACCGACCGCCTGGGCATCACGCTGCTGTCGCCCAAGGGCAAACAGTACATCGACCTCACTAAGGATCCCAAGGGTGCCGTCGCCTGGATCGAGGAAAACCTCGAGGCATAAGACGCTGACGCCACCTGCCGCTCGCAGAAAAAAAAATGGCCCGTGCATCGATGCGTGATGCGCGGGCCATTTTGTTTAGACCGCACCCGT
>CABSUD010000188.1:0-3494 GCA_902480795.1 uncultured Collinsella sp.
GTCGATGGGCGTCTGGTCGAGCTTAAAGTCTCCGGTGTGCATAACGGTGCCCTGGTTGGTGCGGATAAACACGCCCAGAGCGCCCGGGATGGAGTGCGTCATCGAGAAGAAGTCGAGCGAGATGCCACCCAAATTGACGTGGCTGCCGCCCTTGACCTCACGGAACTTGGGTGCACGAATGCGGAACTCGGAGAGCTTGCCCTCGATAAAGCCGAGTGTCAGCTTGCTCGAGAAGATGGGCACCTTGTTGTTGAGGTCCTGCAGCAGATACGGAAGCGAACCGGTGTGGTCCTCGTGGCCGTGAGTGACGATGATGCCGCGGAGCTTCTCCTCATTCTCCAGGACGTAGGTGTAATCCGGAAGTACCAGATCGATACCGGGCTGGGAATCATCGGGGAACATGAGGCCGGCGTCGACGAGCACCATGTCGTCGCCGCACTCGAAGACCGTCATGTTCTTGCCGATGCCATCAAGGCCGCCGAGCGGGATGATCTTCAAGGGAGATGATTTTTTAGCTGCCATAGGTGAGTGTTGTTTCCTTTCTTCGAAACGGGTCTGGAACAACCGACGGGGCGCTTCTGGCAAACCGACCGTCGGGAACGTACAACAATGCATCACAGAGTCGATGCAGTAACTACAGCATCATACCCATTTGCCCACCAACAGACCACCCATGCATCAAAGCCCCATCTGAACCGGTCTATTCCGCCGGGAATAGCAAAAGGGCGACCCCCTTAGGAGTCGCCCTTGTTGAACCGCTTATGTGCGGCTGTTACTCGGCGTCGTGGTGACGGCGGGGCTTGCGGCCTCCGTTGTCGCCGGGACGGCGCGGACGGTCGCTGCGCTCGGAGCGCTCGCGACGCGGACGCTCACGACGCTGGAAGTGCTCGCCGTCGCCTTCGGAGGCACCCTCGGCGCGAGCCGGGGCCTCGGGCTTGTCGAGACGATCGAGCGAGATCTTGCCGCGATCGTCGACCTCGATGACGACGACCTTGACCTCGTCGCCAACGTTGAGGACGTCCTCGACCTTCTCCACGCGACCCTTGGCAACGCGGGAGATGTGCAGCAGGCCGTCCTTACCGGGCAGCAGGTTCACGAAGGCGCCGAACGGCTGGATGGAGACCACGCGACCGGTGTACTCCTCGCCCGGCTCGGGAACCTTGATGATGAGCTTGATGCGCTCGACGGCCTGATCGACGGACTCGCCGGTGCCGCCGACAAAGACGGTGCCGTCCTCCTGGATGTCGACCGAAGCACCGGTCTCGTCCTGGATGCCGCGGATGACCTTGCCGCCGGAACCGATGACGTCGCGGATCTTATCGGTCGGAACCTGGATGGAGACGATGCGCGGAGCGGTGCTGCGCGTGGTGTGACGCGGCTCGGGGATCACATCGAGCATCTTCTGCAGGATGAAGGCGCGACCCTCCTTGGCCTGCTGCAGGGCGCGGGCCAAGATGTCGAAGGTGAGGCCGGTGGCCTTGTTGTCCATCTGCAGGGCGGTGATACCCTCGGTGGTGCCGGTGACCTTAAAGTCCATGTCGCCCAGGAAGTCCTCGAGACCCTGGATGTCGGACAGGACCACGGTCTTGCCCTCCTCCTGGATCAGGCCCATGGCGATACCGGAGACCGGGCGCTTAATGGGCACGCCGCCGTCCATAAGGGCGAGCGTGGAGCCGCAGGTCGAAGCCATCGAAGAGGAGCCGTTAGACTCCATGACCTCGGAGACCACGCGGATGGCGTAGGGGAACTCGTTCTCGTCGGGGAGCACCGGGAGCAGAGCGCGCTCGGCCAGGTTGCCGTGACCGATCTCGCGGCGCTTGGGGCTGCCCATGCGGCCGGTCTCGCCGGTGCAGAACGGCGGGAAGTTGTAGTGGTGCATGTAGCGCTTGCCCTCGGTGGGCTCGATGGTATCCAGACGCTGGCCCTCGTTGAGCATACCGAGCGACAGGACGGAGAGCACCTGGGTCTGACCACGCTGGAACAGGCCGGAACCGTGAACGAGCGGCAGGTAGTTGTCCTTCACCATGATGGGACGAATCTCGTCGGCGGCACGACCGTCGACGCGCTCGCCGGTCTCGACGACCATGGTGCGCATGGCCTTCTTCTCGAGCTTCTTGAGCGCCACGGGGATCTCGCGCTCCCAGGCGGCCTGCTCCTCGTCGGTGAACTCGGCGCGGATGGACTCTTTCAGAGCCTCGACCTTACCGATGCGGGAAAGCTTGTCGGCATCACGCAGGGCAGCGGCCATCTCGTCGTAGTGGGCGAAGATGCGCTCCTGGACCTCCTCGACGGGCTGGTCGAGCGGGTACTCCTTCTTAACGATAGCGCCGTTAACATGCTCCCACTCGGCGACGAACTCGTCTTGGGCCTGGCAGAAGGCAGCGAGGGCCTCCTGACCAAACTTCATAGCGGCGAGCATGTCGTCCTCGGAGATCTCCTCGGCGCCGGCCTCGACCATCGAGATGAAGTCGGCAGAGCCGCCCAGCTCCAGGTCCAGGTCGGAGTTCTCGCGCTCCTCATAGGTGGGGTTGACGATAAACTCGCCGGTCTCCACGTTGCGGCCGATGCGCACGCAGGCAAGCGGGCCCTCGAAGGGCACGCCGCCGAGCGTCATAGCCAGAGAGGCGCCCATGACGTTGATGACGTCGAAGGGGTTAACCTGATCGGCGACGAGCGAGGTGGCGACGATGTGCACCTCGTTGCGGAAGCCGTCCGGGAAGCTCGGGCGGATCGGACGGTCGATCATACGAGCCGTGAGCGTGGCCTTCTCGCTGGGACGGCCCTCGCGCTTGAGGTAGCCACCCGGGATACGGCCGGCAGCGTACATCTTCTCGTTGAAGTCAACGGTCAGCGGGAAGAAGTCGTAATTCTTGCGCTCCTTGGAGACGACCACGGTGTCGAGCATCGTGGTGTCGCCCTGCTTGACCAGGCACGCGCCGGTGGCCTGCTTGGCAAGCTCGCCAGACTCGAAGGTGTAGGTCTTGCCGTACAGCTCAAAGGTCTTGGATACGAGTGTCATTGTTCTCCTTTACCCCGCAGGCCCCTTGCCTGCGGGCTTCTCATGTGACGCGGGCCCCCTGCCCCCGCCACGCTTCAGAGCGTGATTGTTCACGCCCTTACACAAAAAGAGCGCCCCGCTGCGCAGGACGCTCTTAGCATGTACAAATCCTTACTGGATGTTGTCGCGGATGCCCAGAGCCTTGATGAGCTCACGGTACTCGACGATGTCGTTCTTCTTGATGTAGGAGAGAAGACGACGACGACGGCCAACGAGCATGAGCAGGCCACGACGGGTGTGGAAGTCCTTCTGGTGGGACTTCATGTGCTCGGTCAGCTCCTTGATGCGGGCGGTCAGGATTGCAACCTGAACCTCCGGGGAACCGGTGTCGGTAGCGTGGGTACGGTTTGCCTCGATAACGGCAGTCTTGTCTTCCTTACGGATCATGTTCGTTTTCACCTTTCGAAAATATAATTTTTTGTTCACCCTCAGGATG
>CABSUD010000189.1:0-3464 GCA_902480795.1 uncultured Collinsella sp.
TGCTGCGTACCCGCCCCGAGGTGCTCGACAAGTACCAAGAGCGCTTCCGCTACATTAGCGTCGACGAGTACCAGGACACCAACCACGTCCAGTACGAGATCGCCAACCTGCTGGCCGCCAAGTACCAAAACCTCATGGTCGTGGGTGACGATGACCAGTCCATTTATAGCTGGCGCGGCGCCGACATCACCAACATCCTGGACTTTGAGAAGGACTTTAAAAACTGCAAGACCGTTAAGCTGGAGCAGAACTACCGCTCCACGGGCCATATCCTGAGCGCCGCCAACGCCGTGGTTCGCCACAACTCGCAGCGCAAGGACAAGCGTCTGTTTACGGCCGAGGGCGATGGCGAGAAGATTCAGGCCTTTCAGGCGAGCGATGAGCGCGACGAGGGCCGCTGGATTGCCGGTGAGATCGAGAAACTGCATGCCAAAGGCACGAGTTACGACGACATCGCCGTGTTCTACCGCACCAACGCTCAGTCGCGTATTCTCGAAGATATGTTCCTGCGCGCAGGCGTGCCCTACAAGATCGTGGGTGGCACGCGATTCTTCGACCGTGCCGAGATCCGCGACGTCATGGCCTACCTTAAGATGATCGTGAACCCGGCAGACGAGATGAGCGTCAAGCGCGTCATCAACACGCCGCGCCGCGGTATCGGCTCCACCTCGATCCAAAAGATTGAGCAGCTGGCGCGCGACAACCGTTGCTCGTTCTTCCAGGCCTGCGAGATTGCAACAGCCGAGACGGGCATGTTTAGCGCCAAGGTGCGCAATGGCCTGTCGAGCTTTGTCTCGCTAGTGCGCGAGGGCCGCCGCATGGACGGCGAACTCAAGGACGTCGTCGAGATGATCGTCGATAAGACGGGCCTGCTGCAGGCTTTCCGCGCCGAGGGCACCATGGAGTCCGAGAGCCGCGCCGAGAACATCCAGGAATTCCTGGGCGTCGCCGCCGAATTTGAGGAGACGCACGAGGATATCGAGGGTACGCTCGAGAGCTTGGAAGAGCTGCGCGCAGCCGGTGTTGCCGACGTGCCTGCTGGCGCCGAGTCCGAGCCCGTCGTGGTGAGCGCGCCTGCGCCCGAACCGGGGCCGTCTGCCCCGGTATCCTCGTTTGAGGCGCTCGTTGGCGCGCGTGACGCCGCGGGCTCCAATCCGCTCGATAGCTTGGCCGCTCCGGCGCTCTCGCCGCAGGATGCCCTGGCCGCCGCCATCGCGGGCAACGCGTATGCCGCGCCGACGGAGATGCCCGCCGGTGCCGTGCATGCCGACGAGATTGAGCGCACCTACGGTCCGCTCACCTGTAAGGCGCTGCCGGCACTCATGGAGTGGCTGGCCCTGCGCTCCGACTTGGATTCCCTGGCCGGCGAGACGCATGCCATTACCATGATGACCATCCACTCAGCCAAGGGCCTGGAGTTCCCGGCGGTGTTCGTGGCCGGCATGGAGGAGGGCATCTTCCCGCACGTGCACGACTTTGGCGGCAGCGATGATCCGGGCAAGCTCGAGGAGGAGCGCCGCCTGGCCTACGTCGCCATCACGCGTGCTCGCAAGCGCCTGTTCCTGACCTATGCGGCCACGCGTCGCACCTACGGCTCGACCTCTGCCAATCCGCGCTCGCGCTTCCTCAACGAGATTCCGTTTGAGGACATCGAGTTTAGCGGTATCGGTTCTGCCGGTTTTGAGGGCACGGGTTGGGAGAAGCGCGGCGACCGTCATGGCACTTTTGGCTCGGGCATGGGCTCGGATATGTATGGCGGCAAGGTGTTTGGCTCGCATACGCGCTCGACCGGCGGTTCCGGTTCGCGCGGCGGATCGAGCTTTGACGACTTCTTTGGCGGCAGCAGTTACGGGACCGAGCGCCATCGTGGGGTTTCGCCCGACGCCGGCCGTGTTGCCTCGACCTTTGGTTCGGGTGCGCCGCGAGCCGAAAAGCCGTCGTCCAAGGTGTCCCCGACGGTGGAGCGCAAGGTCGATCGTGCCAGCGCATCGCAGGACTTTGCCGCGGGCGATACCGTGAGCCATAAGACCTTTGGCACGGGTACCGTGATCTCGGTTGTCGGAGACATGATCGAGGTGCAATTCGAAAAGACCGGCCAGACCAAAAAGCTGATGAAGGGTTTTGCACCGATTGTTAAGCTGAATGCCTAACTGCGAGGTTGACCGGGCGTGCCGGGGGCTTTGGTCGCCTGCTCGGACAGTCCTGCTCGCACGGAGAGCACATTAAGTGCTCTCCGGCTCGTGCGGAACTCGCGATCGACCAAAGCCCCCGGCGCGCCCTCTTCCATGTGGCGTTTTGGCCTGCAGCTTGCGAACGTTGCTTTGCCCGTTCGCTTTTTGATCTGGAGAGCCGGGTGGGCTGATAGATAGATACGAGTAGGGGCTCTTCCGTTGATGAACGGAAGAGCCCCTTGTTGCGTTTAGGTTGTTGGTGCGACCTAGAGGTGCGAGATGATCAGTTCCATCTTGCCTTCAAGTTCGATCTGGTCCACGGTGCTCGGAGCCAGCAGGTGGCTTCCCTTGTGGACGGGGTCGCCGCAGACGGTGCCTTTGCCGTCGATGACCGACAGGCACATGAAGGGCCAACGCTGCTCCAGGGTCTTGTTGCCGTCAACACGTACGCGATCGACGGTGTAGCAGGGGTTGGACTCGAGCTCGGTTACGCCATCTACCTCGGGCGTGGTTACGGTACCGTCGGTCGGTGCCTGCGCGTTAAAGTTGATGCAATCCAGGCTCTGCTCAATGTGCAGCGGGCGCAGCTTGCCGTCGGTGCCGGGGCGGTCGTAGTCGTACAGGCGATACGTCACGTCGCTCGACTGCTGCGTCTCCAAAATGAGCGTGCCGGTCTTGATGGCGTGCACGGTACCGGAATCAATCTGGAAAAAGTCGCCCTTGTGGATCGGCAGCACGTTGAGCATGTCGTCCCAACGGCCTTCCTCGATCATCTGTGCGGCCTCGACGCGGTCCTTGGCGCGCTGGCCGACGATGATCGTGGCACCGGGCTCGCAGTCCAGTACATACCAGCACTCGGTTTTGCCCAGGCTGCCGTTCTCATGCTCGGCGGCGTACTCGTCGTTGGGATGAATCTGGATCGAAAGGTCGTCCTTGGCATCCAGAATCTTAATGAGCAGCGGGAACTCCTTGCCCTCGCAGTTGCTAAAGAGCTCGCGGTGCTCGGCCCACAGCCACGAAAGCGTGTGACCGGCGTACGGGCCCTCCGCAATCTGGCAGTCGCCGTTGGGGTGTGCCGAGATGGCCCAGCACTCACCGATGGGACCCTCGGGAATGTCGTAGCCAAACACGGTCTCCAGCTGGCGGCCGCCCCAGATCTTCTCGTGGAAGATCGGCGTGAGTTTAATCAAATCGGACATGTGCATACTCCCATTGTGCTGCGTGGGCGCCGCGTAAAACTGCTCAAAACGAGCGCCCGCATGACTACAAAAACCTATGCCAACGTTACGTTGT
>CABSUD010000190.1:0-3447 GCA_902480795.1 uncultured Collinsella sp.
CTATTGTAACGACCTCCCAAAATAAACCTGTCCCTTTTTGGCAGGTGCGTTAGTATAGGGAACAACAGATTCGATGCGGGAGTGCCGGCGGTGCAAACCACAAGGCTGAGAGGGCATGGGGCCCAATCCTTTGAACCTGTCAGTTAATGCTGGCGTAGGGAGCATGCCGCCTTTACAGGGGCGCTGTCTATGCACAGCGCCCCTTTTCTATGCCAAGGAGGCATGTGCAGTGATTGATTCGGAACAACTTAAGCAAAATGTGGTCAAGGCCGTAGAGGAGATTCGAGCCACCAATCCGATGGCGGGCTCCATCACCAACACGGTGACGATTGACTTTGTCGCCAACGCACAGCTCGCCGTGGGTGGTTCGGCCGCCATGGTCTATCTGCCCGACGAGGGCGAGGCACTCGTTGCCGGCGGCGGCGCCATCTATCTCAACATGGGCACGCTCTTCCCCATCTACGAGCAGACGATTCCCCGCGCGGCCAAGGCGGCACACGACGCCGGCAAGCCCTGGGTGCTCGATCCGGTGGGCTTGGGCATCGGCAGCCTGCGCACCCAGCTGGTAAACGAGCTCAAGCAGTACAAGCCCGCCATCGTGCGCGGCAACGCCTCCGAGATTATCGCGCTCGCCGGCCTGTGGGGTCTTGAGGGTGAGGCCGCCGACCTGAGCCGTGTGCGCGGCGTCGACACCACCGATACGGTTGACGCCGCCCGCGATGCCGCCGTGGCGCTCGCCCGCTACACCGGCGGCGCCGTGGTCGTCTCGGGTGAGGTCGACTTAATCACCGACGGCACGACCGTTGCCAAATCCCACGGCGGCAGCCCGCTCATGTCCAAAATCACCGGCTGCGGTTGCTCGCAGGGCGGCGTGCTGGCCGTGTACGCCTGCGCCGCCGATCCGTTTACGGCAGCCGTCTGCGGTACCGCCGTCTACAACGTCGCCGGCACGCGTGCTGCCGCCGTCGCCGATGCCCCGGCGAGCTTTAAGGTCGCCTTTATCGACGAGCTCTACCGCGCGAGCGCCCGGGACATCGCCAACAACCAGCTCGAGCTCGAGGAGGCGTAAGCCATGTCCGAGCCCGTAGCCAATACCGACATGAACACGCTGGTCGCCGTGGCCATCGCCCCGTGCGGTACGGGCGACGAGTTGTCCGCCGAGGTCGCCGAGGTCGTGCGCGTCATTCGCGAGAGCGGCCTTCCCAACCGCACCACCTCGATGTTCACCGAAATCGAGGGCGACTGGGACGAGGTCATGCAGGTCGTGCGCGACGCGACCTTTGTGTTGGCGAGCAAGGGCATCCGCACCGAAGTCGTGCTCAAAGCCGATATTCGACCCGGATTTACCGACACCATGACCGGCAAACTCGAGCGCATGGAAGCGCAAATCAAAAAGCAGGAGGAAGCACGATGAGCATCCGCGACAACCTTGATATCTCGGCCTATCTGGTACTCGGCCCCGAAAACACGCTCGGGCGCCCCGTAGGCGACGTGGTGGCCCAGGCGCTCGACGCCGGCTTCACCTGCATCCAGGTGCGCTCCAAGGTGGCAAGCGCCCGCGAAATCATTGCACTGACCGGCGACGCCGCGCAGGCAATCGCACAGGCCGGCAAGACCGGTCAGGTCGCCTTGTTAATCGACGACCGCCTTGACTGCGTGCTCGCCGCACGCGAGCAGGGCATCGCTGTCGATGGCGTGCACGTGGGTCAGAGCGACATTCCCGTCGAGGTCTGCCGTAAGCTGCTGGGCCCCGATGCCATCGTGGGCCTTTCGGCCCGCTGCGAGGAGATGCTCGAGTACGTCAAGACCGCCGACATGAGCCTGGTCGACTACCTGGGCATCGGTCCACTCCACGAGACCGAGACCAAGCGCGATTGCGGACGCGCCGCCGATGGTTCCATCATCACCAAGAGCTTTGAGGACCTGGCTGCCCTCCATGCGGCAAGCCCCGTGCCCATCGTGGTGGGCGGCGGCGTCAAGACGGCCGACCTTCCGCAGCTCAAGGCTACCGGCGTCGATGGCTTCTTTGTGGTGAGCGCCGTCTGCAGTGCCGACGACCCCCATGCCGCAGCTAAGGAGCTCGTCGACACCTGGCAGCAGGCATAGGCATAAGCCGAGCAGTTGCTCCGCGACCCCATAACTTCAGCAATGGAAAACGCATCCCAGTTTGGATCTCCATTCCGGGATGCGCTTTCCGTATAGAGAGCCAGTGGGAAACTGCATCCCAGTCTGAACGCATATTCCGGGATGAACTTTCCGCCACGGGCCTCTCGCGGAAACCGCATCCCATCCAAACGCCCATTCCGGGATGCGCTTTCCGCCGAGATGGCGGCAGCAGCCTCTACCCTGCCAGATATGCCTCCAGTGCCGGCAAGGTCGCCTCCGCATCGCGGCGACCAATCTGGTAGATGCGCTCAAGTTCATCGGGCTCGCGACACAGCGACGGCACCTTCACCGATTCACTCGGTCGCACCACAAAGATCTCGCCGGCAGCCTCGCGACGTGCCAGGTCATCGAGCGTGGCATTGTAGACCTCATGCCGATGCTCAAGCGCTGCGACAAACTCCGGATAGTGACGGAACACGCGCCGCAGCATGGGCATCACGCTGTTGGGCTGCTTCACAAAGCCCGCCGACTGCGTGAGTACCACGATATTGCGGTCATACCCCTGCGCAAACAGCCATGCGCTGGGAATAGAATCAGCCACGCCACCATCCAGATACTTATGCCCGTCAATAGCAACGGGACGCGTCGCCACGGGAATTGCCGACGACGCCCGGATCCACTCGATATCGCGCTCGTCGCCATACGGCAGATCGTGATAGACGGCCTTGCCCGTCTCGATATCGGTACACACGCACGTAAACCGCATGGGGCAGGCGCGATATGTCTCCAGGTCGATGGGATCGCGCTCGATGGGCACCTCGTGATAGGCAAAATCGGCATTGAACATATCGCCGGTTCGCAGCCAGCTGGTCACGCTTGCGTAGCGCTTGTCGGCACAATAGGCCTTGTTGTAGCGAATGGCGCGGCCGATCTGGCGCGATTTAAAGTTGTAGCCAAACGCCGCGCCCGCCGAGACACCCACCATATGGTCGCAAGTTAAGCCGTGCTCCATCCAAACGTCGAGCACGCCCGCCGTATACATACCGCGGTAGCCGCCTCCCTCGAGTGCCAGCCCCACCGTGCGCGTCGTATTTGACTGTGCCATGCGACCATCTCCGTCCCCACAAATTCAAACGGAACAAGTATACCCGTCAACATATATCGTCTCAGTCGCATTTTCATCGAACATCGCATCGTCGCGCTACCGCCTGTCGAATAATAGCCGCCCACAGCATGTGCACCCAAATATAATTGCGTACTGTTGTTTACACTACTCAGCTGTTATCAACAGCGAACATTAGCCGTTACATTATCTTCTGAAACATATAGCGCACCTTGTCC
>CABSUD010000191.1:0-3442 GCA_902480795.1 uncultured Collinsella sp.
CTGGGCGAAAGATTGGGTAGTATAGCTATTCAATGCGGCGACCTTGCCGCGTGTTAACCGCTACGTACCGGAGGTGTTCCATGGTTCGTGTCGACATAGAGACCATCGTCATGGCCGCCGGTCCCGTGCCATCGCTTATCGTGCTTCGCGAGCGCTGCGGCAAATCGGACTCGCCCGCGCCACTGCGTTCCCTTTCCATTCAAACTGGTTCGTTTGAAGCTGCTGCCATCAGCCGTGGCATCGATAGCGGTCGCGCCGAGCGCCCAATTACCCATGACCTGTTGCTCGATACCGTTGACGCCCTGGGCGCCAAACTCGAGCGCATCGAGATCGTTCGCGCCGAGCCGCCGGTGTTCTACGCGACGATCGTCGTACTGGCCGATGGTGACGAGCGCAAGATCGATGCCCGTCCCAGCGATGCCATTGCCCTTGCCGTGCGCAGCAATGCCCCCATGTTTGTGGAGGACGACATCATGAATCGCCTGGGCACCGTTTCTGCCCATGCCGAGGAAGTCGACGACGAGCAGGAGTTCGAGAAGTTCGACGAGTTCGTCCATACGCTCTCCCCCGATGATTTCTAAATGCGGGGCGGCCGGGTTGCGGAGTGTTCGCTGATGGCCGGCGGTATGTCGGCTGAGGCGGCGGCCATTGCGCGCGAGGCCCAGATGCGCTCGGAGGCGTCCGAGGCGGCGCGCATTGCCTATGTGACGCAGGCCCGCACGCTTCGCGAGCGCCGCGGCTCGTTTATCAAGATGGTTGTCATCTCCGCCCTTGTCGCAGCAATCTGCTCGCGCCTTCGTGGTACAGTTGGTGCGCTTGGGTTTTCGATCTCTACGGGCCTGGTGATCTGGGGTGTGGTCGACGCGGTCATGCTGACCAGTCAGATCAAGGTGCTCGACAAGCGCGCGATGGATATGATGCGCGCCCGCGACGCTGCCGCCAAGATCGCCGCCGAGGCACAGGAACTGTAACGACGCCGGACTCGATGGGAAGGTCTAAAGATGGCACAGGATATGCAGGACGCCGGTAACGTCTCCGCCGAGCTCGACGCCATGGTGTGCGATCTGATTGGCGCGTTCTTGGATGACCTTGCCGCCGGTGAAAACCCTGGCGTGGTCGTGGCAATTGAGGATGCTGCTTCCAACCGTTATCTTGCCGCGCTCGACGAGGATGGCGAGGAGGCATGCCTCGAGGCTGCCACCAACTTTATCTCCGAGCACAAGATGGGTCTTAAGGACGAGGGCCTGGGCCGTATCGCCCGCTATGCCATCGGTTATACCGGCTGCGTCGAGATTGACGGCGGCTACCACGACGCTCTGCTCGTGAGCTTTTTTGAGACGACGCTCGAGAGCGGTTTTTCGGCATATGTGCTGTATGAGGGCATGGGCGCCGGCGATGGTTTTATGTGGAGCGACCCTGAACCTGCAGGTGAGGAAACCCCTCTCATCTAAAATCGCTAAAATAAACGAGTTTTCGGTAAAAGGCTCAATATTCCCGCTGAGCGTTGTATCGCTGGGCGGGCCGCATACGCGTGCCGTTTGTATATGGATAGAAGATAGGGGAACTACATGCGCGTAGACAATCTGAGGAACATCGCCATCATCGCCCACGTCGACCACGGCAAGACGACGATGGTCGACAAGCTCCTGCGTGCCACGGATGCCTTCCGTGCCAACCAGCAGGTCGAGGACCGCGTCCTGGACTCTAACGACCAGGAGCGCGAGCGCGGCATCACGATTCTCGCCAAGAACATCTCTATCGAGTACAAGGACGTCAAGATCAACGTCATCGACACCCCGGGCCACGCCGACTTTGGCGGCGAGGTCGAGCGCGTGCTGCGTATGGCCGACGGCGCCCTGCTGCTGGTCGACGCCTTTGAGGGCCCCATGCCCCAAACCCGCTTCGTGCTGCGTCACGCTATCGACACCGGCCTCAAGATCATGATCGTCATCAACAAGATCGACCGTCCGGGCGCTAACCCCGAGAAGGCCTACAACGACTGCCTCGACCTTATGGCCGACCTGGGCGCTACCGACGACCAGCTCGAGTTTGCCATGGAGCATGTCATCTACGCCAGCGGCGTCAACGGCTTTGCCCGCCTTGACCCCAACGACGGCAACATGGACATGTACCCGCTGCTCGACATGATCATCGACGACATGCCCGCACCCGAGGTTGACGAGACCGCTCCGCTGGCCATGCAGTGCGTGACCATCGACCACTCCAACTTTGTCGGCCGCATCGGCATCGGTCGCGTGTACTCCGGCACCATTCACCAGGGCGACCAGATCTTGGTTGTCAAGAACGACGGCTCCAGCGCCACCGCTACCGTCAAGCAGCTCTTTACCTTCGACTACCTGGGCCGTACCGAGTGCCAGGAAGTCGGCGCCGGCGACATCGCCGCTGTCGTGGGCATCGACCGCACCGATATCGGCGATGTCTACACCGACCCCGAGAACCCCGTCGAGCTCGAGCCCATCGAGATCGACCCGCCGACCCTGTCCATCGTCTTTGAGGCTTCGACCTCCCCGCTCGTCGGTCGCGACGGCGACATCGTGGGCGCCCGTCAGCTCAAGGAGCGCCTGTTCAACGAGGCCGAGAACAACGTGACCATGAAGATTGAGGAGCTCGAGGACAAGAGCGGCGTCGAGGTCTCGGGCCGCGGCATTCTGCACCTGTCTGTTCTGATGGAGTCCATGCGCCGCGAGGGCTTTGAGTTCCAGGTCGGTCGTCCCCGCGTTCTGTTTAAGAAGGACGAGAACGGCAACAAGATGGAGCCCGTCGAGCAGGCCGTCGTTGAGTGCCCGGACGAGTACTCGGGCAAGGTCGTTGAGGTCTTCGGTACCTCCGGCGGCATCATGACGAGCATGGATACCTCGGGCATCGTGACGCACCTTGAGTTTAAGATCCCGACGCGTGGCATCATGGGCCTTAAGAACCGCATCATGAACGTCACCCACGGCGAGGGCGTGTTCTACCACACTTTCCTGGAGTACGGTCCCTACGCCGGCGAGATTGGCAACCGTCAGAACGGCGCCATGATCTCCATGACTACTGAGAAGGCCGTTGCCTACGCTCTGGGTACGCTGCAGGAGCGCGGTCAGCTGTTTGTTGAGCCGGGCACCGAGTGCTATGAGGGTATGATCGTGGGCGAGCGCAGCAAGGCCGGCGACATGGTCGTCAACATCGCCCGTACCAAGAACCTGGGCAACCAGCGTTCCTCGACCTCCGACATCTCCGTGCAGCTGGTGCCGCCTCGCACCTTCTCGCTGGAAGAGGCGCTGGAGTACATCGCCGACGACGAGCTGGTGGAGATCACTCCCAAGAACATCCGCCTGCGCAAGCGTCTGCTCAACGCCACCGACCGCAAGAAGGCGAAGAAGAACTAGTCCCGCGCTCAATAGCTGGGCCACATAACCACCCGCAGGGGGTGACTTCGGTC
>CABSUD010000192.1:0-3438 GCA_902480795.1 uncultured Collinsella sp.
CATAGAGTTGAGCACAAGGGCAATGCGACCCAATGCCTCCGTGACCGCATGGGCACGAACACACGAACGGTCACCCTCATAGTGGCAGCGCACAGAGTCCACGACCGGCACGCCCCCATCGGCGGAACGATGCGCCCAGCCAATATAGAAAGTGCCCGCCGGATCGTCCTCAGTGCCACCGCCGGGGCCGGCATAACCCGTTGCGCTCACTGCAATATCGCTCTGGTACAGCTCCAGCGAACCCACCGCCATCTCGCGCGCGGTCTGATGCGACACCGCGGTATAGCGGTCGAGCGTCTCCTGCTCAACACCAAGAACACGATGCTTAATCTCATCGCAATAGGTCACCGCACCGCCACGCAGCACCGCCGAGGCGCCCGGGATATCGGCAATCGTCGAGGCGATCATACCCGCCGTCAGCGACTCAGCCGTCGAAACAGTCACGCCCCGAGCGCTCGCGCGCTCGACAATATCACGCGCCAGCTCCTCGTTATGTGCGGAAATCTGCTCAAAAGAGTCCGTCATACCCACCAGGACCTAGACCGAAAAGACGATCTTGCGGCAGTTCCAGAAGTACTGGGCGCCCGAGATAACGGTCAGGACAACGGCAACGGCGTACAGGAAGCGCGACACCGAGTAGATGCCGAGCGTCAGCGCCACCGGGCCAAGGTGCAAGCCGGCCATAGCAAAAACGCACAGGTAACCGCAAATGGAGACCATCGTGGTTGCCGTCTTATACTTGCCGAGCTTATCGGCCGCAACGACCACACCGGCCGCACTCGCGACCATGCGAAGGGCGCTCACCAGAAGCTCACGGAACAGGATAATGAACACGGACCACACGGTCACCGCGCCAAAATCCAAGAACAGCAGCAGGGCCGAGAACACGAGCAGCTTATCGGCGATGGGGTCCAAGAACTTACCGAAGTCGGTGATCTCGTTGCGCGAACGCGCCAGATAACCGTCGACCTTATCGGTGCACGACAGGATCACATACAGAATGAAGGCAGCGGCGGCGAGCGGGCCGTCGAAGGTGCTCCAATCCGTACCGGCAACACTCGTGTGAGAAAGCGCCGACACAATCATGAACACCGGGATAAAGACGATGCGAACGCACGTCACGATGTTGGCGGGCGTCCAGACACTCGTCAGTTCCTTATTGCTCTCGTTAGCCACGACGCTCTCCTACTCCACAACATGACCGATAAGCTCATAGCAGAAGCTATCGGTAAACTCGACGGTCAGAATATCGCCCACGGACGCCTCGCTGGCGTCCAGATGCACCGCGCCATCGGAATCGGGCGCCTGGAACCAGGCATGGCCGATCAGCTCGGCGCCATCCTCGGTCTCTTCGATACCGTCGACGATTACCTGGGCGCGCTCGCCCACATGTGCGGCGGTGGCGGCAAAACCGAGCGACTCGGCCAGGTCCATGGCCTCCTGGGCGCGCTCGAGCTTAACCTCCTCATCGACCTGACCCTCCATCTTAGCGGCCAGGCTGCCCTCCTCCTGCGAGTAGGCAAAGACACTCGTGTAGTCAAAGCCGACGGTGTCCATAAAGTCGATAAGATCGCGGAACTCGTCGTCGGTCTCGGTCGGGAAGCCGACCATGGCCGTGGAACGAATCACGATGCCGGGGATGCGCTCGCGAAGGTCGCGGAACAGATCCTCGAGCTCCTGGCGCGAACCGGAGCGACGCATGGCCTTGAGAATGCGCGCGTCGCAGTGCTGCACGGGGATATCGATATAGGGCAGCACCTCGGGCGTATCGCGAATCGTCTCGATGAGTTCGTCAGTCATGCCCTCGGGCTGCAGATAGAGCACGCGGACCCAGACGTTGTGCGGGCGCACGGCCTCGGCGACGGCACGCAGCAGCTGCGCCAGATTGCGCGGCGAGCCATCGGCGACGTCCTCGTCGGCAAAGTCGGTACCCCAGATGCCCGTGTCCTGGCCGATCAGCACGATCTCGCGCACACCGCCGGCAACCAGGTCGCGCACCTCGGAGATGATGCTCTCGGCATTGCGCGAATGATAGCGGCCGCGGATGTAGGGAATCATGCAGAAGCTGCAGAAGCGGTTGCAGCCATCGGAAATCTTGACGTAGGCGACAGCACCCTCGACGGTACGTTTGACCTGCGGGATATAGGCTGCAATCTCACGCTCGACACCCAGCACGCCATCGATGACCGCCACGATGCCGTCTTCCTCGTCGGCCTTCACAAAGGCAGCGACCTCGGGCAGCTCGTCAGGCAGGTCATCGCCATAACGCGACGGCACGCAGCCGCACATGACGATGGGGCAAGAGCGAACGCCGTCCTGAACCTCGCTGGCGAGCTCGAGCGTGGTCTCGATGCTCTCGGACGTTGCGGAGGCGAGGAACGAGCAAGTATTGACGATGGCGATATCGGCACCCTGCGGGTCGAATGCCTCCTCGTAGCCCGCGGCGGTCAAAAGAGAACGCATGCGGTCGGTGTCAACCTCGTTCTTAGCGCACCCGAGGGTGATGTAGAGCACGGAGCCCAACGGTGTATCCATGTTGGAGAGCAGTCCTTTCGATTGATATTAGCGGTAGTTGGTGAACTGCAGCGGCTGGCCGTAGTCCTGGTCGCGCAGGAACTGGATCACGGTCTGCAACGCGTCCTTCGAAGCAGAGGAAACACGCAGCTTGTCGGCCTCGATGGTCACCTTGACCTTGAGCTTTTGATCCTTGATGTCCTTGTTGATCTTCTTGGCGGTCGCTTGGTCGATACCCTCGACGATATGGCCGAGCACGCGCACGGTGCCGCCCGATGCCGCCTGCGGAGCATCCCACGAGACAGCCTTGAGGTCGATGCCGCGCTTGATGAGCTTGGAGCTCAGCACGTCGACAATCTGCTTGGAGACAAAGTCGGCCGGGGCGTTGATCGTAAAGAGCTTGTCGCCCTTCGAAAGCTCGATCGTGGCGCCGGAATCCTTAAGGTCATAGCGCTGGGAAATCTCGCGCGTGGTCTGCTGGAAGGCATTGTCGACCTCCTGCATATTGACCTCGGACACGACGTCGAAGCTGGAATCTTTAGCCATGGTTAATCCTTTCGCTTACGAGCGGCTTAGTAGCTGTCGTACGAATAGTCGTCTGAATAGGGCGTAGTCTGCCCGTCGGTGGCGTCATCAGTGCCGTCCGTGGACTGGGCATCGGTTCCATCAGTTCCGTCGGTACTTTCGGTGCCATCGGTGCCGTCAGCGCTCTCGCCGTCCTTGGACTCGGTCGTCTCCTTCTTGGGAACAGTGATCGTCACGCGTGCCACGCCCGACGTCTTAGTGTCATAGCGGACCTTTTCGCCGTTCTTGGTAACGGTGACATCGGAAGGCTTGGACGTGGTGATCTCGATCGAGGACTCGGGCGTGTATTCCTGCTCAAAGGGGCCGGTCGCCTGGGCGCCATAGACCGACTTACCATCA
>CABSUD010000193.1:0-3433 GCA_902480795.1 uncultured Collinsella sp.
AGCGACCAATGGCGAAGTGCAAGGGTAGCAGCACGTTGCGACCGAAACCACCGCAGCCGTCGCAGGCGCACTCGCGGTTGCGGCGCACGCTACAAAACAATACCGGTCATGGACGCCGGCAACGACATTCTAGCCGTGGCTGGCGAGCGTGACCTGACAGACAAAGACGCGACCTTCGCCTGATGTGGGTCCATTGGCTGCCACAGAAAAGGGCCGGTTGCAGCCGGCCCTTTAGACGATAATACCTGCGTTGCCCGCGCTTCCGAAGTGTGACTAGCTGAGGAGCGGGTTCCGCGGCACAACCTGATTTTACCCGGTGGGGCGGCTCTTTTGCAGCCGTTCCACCGTTTATTTATATCTGGCACCCTCAAACAATCAGACGGCAGCCCGCACTCCTGAGAGCCGCCCCACACCCCCGGCCATCACGTTACGGCAACAACCGGCGCTACCCCCCTACTTCCCAAATAGCGCACCCAGCAGACCGCGGCGTTTGGGCTTTTCCTCTCGGTAAGAACCCTCGACGGCGGCTGCCACCTGACGCGGCTGCTCGCCGTCTCCACGGCGCACAATCTGGTAGAGGAACGGCGATTTAACGTATTTGACCTCGACGGGCGTGGCATGCACGGTGCTTTCACCGGACAGATGCAGGCTCGGGCTGAGCGGCGCCACGATATGCGTCTCGCGCTTGTCGCTAAACACCACCGCGGCCGCGCGGCCCGTCTGGCCGTTTACGGCAATGCGCACCTGCTCGCCGTCGCGGCTGTCCGTTGCCGGACGATCGACAAAGTACACCGGCACCATAACCAAGCCGTCCTTGTGCTTGCGGGCCTTGCGCGCCCACGTGCGGATGCTCTTTTTATTGAACCCCAGCACTGCCTCGGCGTCGTTGCCCGCAACGTCGAGCGCCAACTTATCAATAACCACCTGGTCCTTGGTAGACGCATCGACGGAGACAACGCGAAAGTCACCTTCCTGCATGGCCGGGTCAAACGGCCCAACCTTGGCAAAGTCCCACGGCTCCAAAATGCCCATGAGGCGAACGTCCAGGTAGTTTGCCCTGGGATATGCCCAGTCGAGCACCTCGTAGTACACCAAGGTCTCCTTGCTCAGGCCCTTGCCCGGGAAGGACGCCATCATGCGCAGGTCCGCCAGCGCCATGGGGAAATAGAAGAGCATCATGTCGTTTTGGATCGCATCTTCCACGTCGTGCCCGGCAAAGGCGTCGGGGTACTGGCGCACCAGCTGCAGTGCGTTGGCACGTGCCTGCTGCGGCGAGATTTCGCAGGGAATACCCTGCCCAGGTACATACTCCGCACCCACGCCCATGGTCAGACGCTTGCTGAAGGTACCGGGCTTGAGCAGGTCGGCAATGCCGATCTTGTTGCCGCAGGACGGGCACTCAAACACGCGCTGCGTTGACTCGCCCTCAAAGGACGCTCCGCAGAAGGGGCACGGAATGCTCACATGCGTGGCCTCTTGGAACTCCTGCGCCGTGCCGCGATCCTCCCACAGCAGATGTTCCAGGACCGACTGATTGCGCCAGTGCGAATTGAAGAAATACCAGTCCGGGTCCTCCGGGCGCTCGAGTTGCGACACATGCGTGAGCTTGAGCAGTCCATCCACCACCGTCAACGGCGTATGGCGAATGCCCAAAGCGCTCTTGGGCTCTCCGGCGTCCGCCTGCCACGGAATGACCGCACCGCAATAGGCACACTCAAAGCTGCGCTTAGCTTGGTGCGAGTACATAGGGCCGCCGCAGTTTTGGCATTTAATGGCAAACATCTCGTCCATGGAAACGTCCTCCTTTGCACAGGGGCTGTCGACATTAAGTATGTCGAGCAAGCAGGCACATGCCCATACCCATGTGGCCCAAAATGGACCACCCAGGCAGACGAGAAGGCTCGCTCGTTAGCACCGGCAGACTATTGCTGCATTTTCTGAGCATCGGCGCACGGCGCCCCCGTGCGAGCTACACTATCCCCTTAAACATGATTGTGAGGACGACCGCTATGCTATTTGTAAATCGGCTGGTACATACGCTTGTTCCCGGCAGCGAAAGCGAGCCGGTCGATACCTCCCGCCGCACCAACGCCGGCTTTGCCGCTGGCATCATCTGCATCGGGCTCAACATCACCCTGTGCCTGGCCAAGGGCATCGCGGGTCTGCTCGCCGGCTCCGTCTCCCTCATCGCCGACGCTTTCAACAACCTCTCCGATGCCTCGAGCAACATTGTGAGCCTGCTCGGTTTCCGCCTTGCCAGCCGCCCGGCAGACGAAGGCCACCCCTATGGTCACGGCCGCTACGAGTACCTAGCCGGCCTGTTCGTCGCCGTCCTGGTTTGCGCCGTCGGCATCAACCTGATTCTCGAGTCGGTCACCAAGATCATCAAGCCCTCGCCCACCGCTTACACGTTTATTTCCCTTGCGGCACTGGCTACGTCCATGCTCGTTAAGCTCTGGATGGCAGCGTTCAACCGCACGCTGGGCGATCGCATCGACTCGGAGACGCTCATCGCCACGGCGCAGGACTCCAAAAACGACGTCATCACCTCGGGCTCGGTCTTGGTGGCGGCGCTTATTTCGCAGACGACCGGCTTTGATCTCGATGGCTGGGCAGGCCTGGGTGTGGGCATCTTCATCTGCATCAGCGGTCTGGGCCTGGTGCGCGACGCCATCAGCCCGTTGCTGGGGCAAGCGCCCGACCCCAAGCTCGTCCAGGCAATCCGCGACAAGATCATGTCCTATCCGCAGGTCTTGGGCACACACGACCTCATGGTGCACGACTACGGCCCCGGTCGTCAGTTTGCCAGCGCCCACGTGGAGATGCCCGGCGAGGGCGACGCGTTTGAGCACCACGAGATTCTGGACACCATCGAGCACGACATCAAGCGCCAGATGGGCATTGGTATCACGCTGCACTGCGACCCCATCGCGACAACCGGCGATGACTTGCGCGGCTGGGTCAAGCGCGGCGTCATGCAGATCGATCCCGCGCTCTCCATCCACGATCTGCACGAGCACGACGGGTTCGTTTCGTTTGACCTGGTGCGTCCCGACGGCTTTGACATATCCGACGAGGAGCTGCTGGAGCTCGTCACGCGCATCGTGCACGAGCGCCGACCCGATGCCTCATGCGTCGTTACGTTTGACTCGGGCTTTAGCTCGCCCGACCGTCCGGCCGAGCAGCTGTAGCCCACTTAACAGCTAGTTTCCCTGCGCGCCCGAGATGCCGTTTTGTAGGGCGTTCCAGGCATCCGTCGCCATGTCGCCCAAGTTCTGCGCGGTATCGCCCAGATTTTGTGCCGTATCGCCCAGCTCTTGCGCCTTGTCTCCCAACTCCTGCGCCTTGTTGCTCAAGTCCTCCAGCGTATTGGAGCTCGAGCTGTCGGTACCGCTTTGGCCGTCGGACGAGTTGCCCGAACTGTTCTTGTGCG
>CABSUD010000194.1:0-3428 GCA_902480795.1 uncultured Collinsella sp.
ATTTCGACGAATAACTGTTACAGATTGAGATGTTTTCGAGAGACGGTTCCGAATGTCTCGATCTGTAACACGAAGGGGCGGAAAACCGTTCGTACTGTTACAGAATGAGACGTAAGCTGGGGTCTCTGCGTAATATCTCAACCTGTAACAGATAGGGGAGAAAATGTTCTCTATATGTTACAGATCGAGACAAAACCGGCGGGACGGGCTGAGCTGGCCCGCCCAAGCGGAAAAAGAAAAGGTAGATTTTTAGGCATGTCCCAAAAATCTACCTTTAGTGCGTTAGCCCAGCAGGTCGATGACGTTGAAGCCGGCGTTGCTCTTGGCGATGACGTCGCGGCCGCCAAAGACGCAGGTGGGCGACTCGGCTGCGATGCGCGTTACGTCGGCGCCGAGCGAGCGAAGCTCACCGGGCGTGGCGGCGAGCATCTGGGCGCGGCGCTCCTCGCGCGCATGCGGATCGAGCCCGGCCAGGTAGGTCGTGTTGCGGCGCTTGGTGAGCGCGTACGGCTTCACCGGCGCGTCCATGCCGCTCACGCAGCTCACGATAAAGCCCTCAAAGGCGGCCTCGTCGGGATCAAAGCTGCCGAGCCATTCGCCCGCGCGCGCCACGCGCTCAATCGAGGGGTCGATTGCCGGGTCGCGGTAGGTGTAGAACGCCGCCTGACGCTCGCCGGCCGCGCGGAATCCGCAGCCGTACGCGCCGCCCTTAACGCGGATCTCGTTCCACAGATAGTCGTAGGAGAGCGCGTTGGCGGCAACCGCCCAGGCGCCCGTCACGTCGATGCCCAAGCGACGCGGGTCGCACGCGCTTGCCGCAAAACAGATGTCGCTGGGGATGACAAAGGCCTCGTGGCGGTCGCACGGCGTCGGCACCACGAGCGCGTTGCGGCCGGCATCGGCGCCGTCGCCAGCGCCCAGCTCCAGGTCGCCCGCGGCGGCCCAGTATGCGTTAAAGTCCTCGTCGCTGCCGGTAAAGCTCGCCAGGCAGCCATCGGCCACAAAGATGCGGCCTGCCAGCTCGGCAAGCTTGGTACGCAACCCGTTCACGCGCTCGTCAAAGTGGTCGAGCAGGTCGCGCAGGAACAGATAGAAGTCCACGCCCGAAAGCTGCTCGCGCACCACGGCCGAAGGCGAGCTGTAGCTCATCGCGCGACCGAGCGCCGCCGAGTGGCCGTTGTTGATAAAGCCCTGCTCAAGCCCAATGTGAATCTGTGTGAGCACGTCGCGCACGCGGTCGGCGTCGGCATCTGCCAAAAGCGTGCTCGACCATACCTCGCGCGGCAGACTCGCCAGCGCATCGATCTTCTCGGACAGGGCGCCGGCGCTCACCAGCAGGTAGGGGCGCACGCCGTCCACTTCGGGCTGCGTCATGACCTCGGTCGTAAAGCTCAAAAAGCCGAGCTTGCCAGCGAGCAAGTTGTCGAGTTCCTCGGCCGAGTGCTCGCGCGTGGGCAGCTGCTTAAGCAGGCGGCAGAGCAGTGTCACATAGGGCAGGTCCTCAAACGCGACGCAGTTCAGGTCGAAATACTGCATGGCGTAGGCCAGACGGTTGGTGGGGATGCCGTGGCGCAGGCAGGGGATGGGCACGGTCGTGTCCACGATCAGTGGCGGCTCGGGGCGCGCCTCGCCAATGTCGGACACGCGCAGGCGCGGCAGCGTGGCCTTGGCCTCGGGTGTGTCTTCCGCCTCCTGCGCGGCACGCAGCGCGGCCGTGCGCTCGACCACGTCGGTCAGCTCGGCATCGGTCATGGCATCGCGCTTGGCTGCCAGCTCGGCGGCCTCGGCACCCTCCGAACCCTCGGCGGCGTCCACCGGCACCAGCTCGACCAGTGCCATGTGGTCGTTTTCCAGCACCAGCTCGCGCAGCAGGTCCTCAAAATAGCTGCCGTCCAGCTCGCTACGCAGCTCCTCGTACACCGGGCCGTACTTGAGCGCCAGCGTCGCGGCGTCGTCATCGTAGAGCCAGGTGCTCAGCGCGTCGCACGCAATGGCCACGCCGTCGGCGATGCCATAGTCACGCTGGCGCAGGTCGTACTCGTTGCTGCTGATGATGGCTTCCAGACGCTCGCGCGGAACTCCGTGCTCGCACAGGTCGCGGCAGGCGTCCTGGAACACGCGACGCAGCTCGCGCGCCACACCGGGCTGTGCGTTTTGCAGCATGATGAGCTCGTAGGGCTGCAGGCTCTCGGCCGCGGTGTAGCTCACCACGTTGCCGCCCAGGCCGGCGGCCAGAATGGCCTTCTTAACCGGCGCTTCGTTGGAGCCCAGCAGCGCCTCGAACAGGATATCCGCCGCGATCGTGCGCTTGCGGTCGAGCGCGCTGCCCAGCACAAGGCCCAGGCCCACCAGGGCGTTCTCGGGTGTGGTGGCCATCTCGATGCGCTTGTACTCGCAGGTCACGGGCGCCTGCGCGTCCAACGGATTGGGCGCCAGCGTGGACGGGTCCTCGCCGGCGGCAACGGCAGCGTCCATGCGGCGGCTCGCGGCACTCGGCTGCGACAGATAGCGCTCGTCCAAAAAGGCCAGTGCGCGGTCCACGTCCAGGTCGCCGTAGAGCGTGATGTAGGAGTTGGAGGGATTGTAGTGTCGCGCGTGCGTGTCCAGGAACTGCTCGTAGGTGAGCGCGGGAATCGCGCGCGGGTCGCCGCCGCTCTCGTGCGCATAGGCGGTGTCGGGATAGAGCGCGGCGTTGACGGCATCGTCCAGCACGCTCATGGGGTCGGACAGCGCGCCCTTCATCTCGTTGAACACCACGCCGTTATAACGCAGCGTGCCCTCGTGCAGGCTCGCGGCGCTGCTGTCGCCGTCGCCCTCCGGCAGGTCCAGTTCGTAGTGCCAGCCCTCCTGCTCAAAAATGGTGGGCTTGGTATAGATGGCCGGGTTGAACACCGCGTCCAGGTACACGTCCATCAGGTTGTACAGATCCTGCTCGTTGGTGGTGGCAACGGGGTAGATGGTCTTGTCGGGGTAGGTCATGGCGTTGAGGAACGTCTGCATGGAGCTCTTGATCAGGTCGACAAACGGCTCCTTGACGGGGAACTTGGCCGATCCGCACAGGACCGAGTGCTCAAGAATATGGAACACGCCGGTGGAATCGGCCGGCGGCGTTTTAAAGCCAATGGCAAAGGCCTTGTTTTCGTCGTCGCACGCCAGGTACAGCAGGCGAGCACCCGAGACAGTGTGGCGCAGCACGTAGGCGTCCGAATCGAGCTCGGGCACGGTCTCGCAGCGCTCGACGGCAAAGCCGTGGCAGGTGGTGCCGGGCACTAGCAGCGCGGCGGCAGCGGCGCGCGGGTCGGTTGAGGTGGTGGGCATATGCAGTCTCCTTTGACGCCCCAGCGGGGGCGAATCGAGTCGAATCCTCGAGAGTATACCCATATGGGGCCGCGGCTCTGCGGCGAACTGGAGACGATGCTGGCGGATTG
>CABSUD010000195.1:0-3426 GCA_902480795.1 uncultured Collinsella sp.
GTCGATATTCGGCCGTGAACGGTAGTGCCGTATGGACTTATAAAGCAGAAGAGATGCAGATAGAAAAAGTAGAGTACGTTAACATGCGTCCGACGATAGCGGGCCTCGGCGCGGGACGTGTTTCTGCCCAGGCCGGCATTCACGCTATTCAGATCTCGCAAGGGTGAAGGTGATTCTGTGGCAAGGCGCCCGTCCAACGATACAGGCACGCGTCCGGTCTCCATGGCCGACGTCGCCCGCGCTGCCGGCGTTTCGCAGCAGACGGTTTCGCGCGTCGCAAACGGCTTGCCCAACGTGAGCGAGCAGACGCGCCAGCGCGTGCAGGCCGCCATGCAAGAGCTCGGCTTTCGTCCGAGTTATGCCGGTCGCTCGCTGCGCGACGGCCGTTACCATTCGGTAGGCCTATGCATCAACGATGTCACCAAGTTTGGCAACCTCTCAATGATCGACGGCATCGCCAGCGCTGCTCGCGAGCATAATTGCGCCATCACGCTGGTCGAGATGTCCAAGACCGAGGAATTCTCGCTTGCCGAGGCCACGCGTCGTATGGCCGCATTGCCGGTGGACGGCATCATCATCGGCATGAGCCGCATGGCGCCCGATTTTGAGACGTTTGATCCACTGCCGGGCATTGGCACGGTCATCGTTACCATGTATGCGCACCCGCGGGTGACCACGGTCGATTCCGACCATTACGGCTGCTCGCTATTGCTTATGGATCACCTGTTTGAGCTGGGTCACGAGCAAATTCGCTTTATCGGCGGTCCGTCTTTTTCGGTGGATGAACGGTTTCGCCGGGCGGGTTGGAAAGACGCGCTCGAGCGTAAACGTATCAAACCGGTGAAGCCGCTCGAGGGCGATTGGTCTGCCAACAGCGGCTACGAGGCCGGCAGGTACCTGGCCGAGCATGACCGCACTATGACGGCGATTTACGCGGCAAACGATCAGATGGCAAATGGCGCGATTGCCGCGCTGCGTGATAGCGGCCTGCGCGTGCCCGAGGACGTGAGCGTGGTGGGCGTCGACGATTCGCTCGATGATTTTGTGGCACACAACGAGCTCACGACCGTGCGATTCGATCTACATCAGCGCGGACGCGAGGTATTCGAGCATGCGGTTCCCGAGGCGGGTACGGCGGGCAAAACCGTTGCCATTCGTATTCCCGGCCAGCTCATTATTCGACATAGCACGGCTATACTGCGCGCATAGTTTGTGCAGGTCAACGGCAGTATATTCCGCCTCAATTACAATCGGTAAGGATGCTGACGGATAGCCGTGGCTATGAAGGCGAGTGTTATGATAGACGGGTTCTTTTGTCTATCTAGGAGGCTTTGCCTGATGGAGATCACCAAGGATATCCGCTACATCGGTGTCGACGATCACGACATTGACCTGTTCGAGGGCCAGTACGATGTGTCCGAGAACGGTATGGCATATAACAGCTACGTTATATTGGGCGAAAAGATCGCTGTCGCCGATTCCGTCGACGGCGGCTTTGTTGACGAGTGGCTCGGCAACCTCGAGGCCGTGCTCGATGGCCGTACGCCCGACTACCTTGTCGTCCATCACATGGAGCCCGATCACTCCGCCGGCATCGCTACCTTCATGGAGCGCTACCCCCAGGCCCAGATTGTGGCCAGCATGGGCGCCTTCCGCATGATGGTTAACTACTTTGGCACCGACTACCCCGAGCGCAAGATGGTCGTCAAAGAGGGCGACGTGCTCGACCTGGGTGGCCACAGCCTGACCTTTATCGGCGCCCCCAACGTTCACTGGCCCGAGGTGATCTTCTCCTACGAGTCCACCGACAAGGTGCTCTTTAGTGCCGACGGCTTTGGCAAGTTTGGCGCTAACGATATTGAGGATCCGGAAGGGTGGGCTTGCGAGGCTCGCCGCTACTACTTTGGCATCGTCGGTAAGTTCGGTAAGTTCGTGCAGGCCGTCCTCAAGAAGGCCGCCGACCTGGACATCCAGACCATCTGCCCGCTCCATGGTCCTGTTCTTACCGAGAACCTGGGCTACTACCTTGACACCTATAACATCTGGTCGAGCTATCAGCCCGAGGACGAGGGCATCACGATTGCCTATGCGAGCGTGTATGGCCATCTGAAGGCTGCCGTCGAGGAGCTCGCATCTGCGCTCGAGGCTCGCGGCCAGAAGGTCTCCGTCTTTGACCTGGCTCGCGACGACATGGCCGAGGCCGTTGAGGATGCGTTCCGCTACGACCGTCTGGTACTCGCCTCCATCACCTATCAGGGCGAGATCTTCCCGTCCATGAGCACCTTTATCCATACGCTCGCCGAGCATGCCTACCAGAACCGCACCGTGGCGCTCGTCGAGGCCGGCTCTTGGGCGCCCGCTGCTGCCAAGGTTATGACCAAGGAGCTCGAGGGCATGAAGGACATCACCCTGACGAAGAACAAAGTGACCGTCCTGGGTTCGCTCAACGACGCCTCGCGCGCTCAGATCGAGGTCCTCGCCGACGAGCTTTCCAAGTAGCGACACGTTCACTTTTGACGCTCAACCATCACAACCACCACAAAGGGGACAGGCACCTTTGTGGTGGTTTTTGTTTAAGCGCCGGCGATGATGAGGGCTGGACGTGCGCTGTCGGCGGCCTCGGCGATTGAGGTGGCGACGGCATGATCGGGGTCACGGTCCATCACGATGGTGTCGACATCGGCCAGCTCAGCAAAGCGGTACATGCCGCGTCCGTTAACCTTGCTGGCGTCCATGAGGGCGACGCTTTGATGGGCCGCGGCGATCATAGCCGTTTTGGTCTCGGCCATCTGGGGAAAGTCGGTCGTAAAGCCGCAGCTGGAGACAAAGGCGCCGGGGCACATGACGGCCAGATCGGCATGGACCATTTGGAGCGCCTGCATGGTGAGCGGTCCGTACAAATAACGATGGCCTTTGCGCAGCGCCCCGCCCAGCATGACGACATCGACCGAGGGCATGCTCTCGTCGATGTAATCGGCAATGGTAATGTCTGCCGTGATGACGGTGATACCGTCGCGCTGATCGAGGAGCCGGACGAACTCGAGCGCCGTGGTACCCGAGTCGACGAGCAGCGTGTCGCCGTCATTGACGAGCTCGATGGCGCTTTGCGCGATGGCCTGCTTGGCAGCGACGTTGACATTGATGCGGCGATCCTGTGTGGAGACGGTCAGGCGTTTGTGGAGCGAGACGGCACCGCCGTGCGTGCGGCGCAGCTTGCCTGCTTCGGCGAGCGCGTCCAGGTCGGCGCGGGCGGTGACGGAGGACACGCCAAAGGTCTGGGCAATTTCTGCTACCTGCACCGAGGCGTTATGATCGAGCATTTCCATAATCGCGGTACGGCGTTCGTCGGCAAAAGCACGGTTGGTGGCTTGGGCCATGCTTGCTCCATTCTCGGCTAAATTTGCAGGAATTGTGTTGACTCTATTT
>CABSUD010000196.1:0-3388 GCA_902480795.1 uncultured Collinsella sp.
CCAGGCCCGATTTTGCCTCTTGACAATGTCCTGCTCATATTAAAAGGAACGTCCCTAACTGTCGGTTGTGGGACAATACCGAGCGAACGAGATTGGGCGTCTGGGAAAGGGGTCGCGATGAACAGGTTGAGGACGCTTGCCGACGTACTGCGACAGGCCGGCTTTGCGCGCATCACGGGTCTGTTTCTTATCTTTTACCTGCTGTGCTCGACGGCCGTCTGGCTGTCCGAGCCCACGACCCTTACGTTTGGCGATGGCCTGTGGTTTAGCTTTGAGACGGTCTCGACCATCGGCTTTGGCGACATTCCGGCCGAGACACCGGTTGCCCGCGCCATTACCGTCATTCTGAGCGTCATCAGCATCTTCTACATCGCCATGCTCACGGGCGTGGCGGTGAACTACTGCAATACGCTTATCAAGATGCGCCAAAAGGACACCATGGCGCGCTTTATGGACGATCTGGAGCATTTGGAAGAGCTCGATCGCGACGAGCTCGCCGATCTGTCGCGCCGCGTGCGCGAGTATCGTCGACGCCAGCGCTAAGACGAACGTCGCGCGTCACAACAGGGGGACTGAATATGAATATCATACCTGGGCGCTAACGTCCTCAACGACCCGGCGTTTCTGCCCGCTGTGCAGGAGCTGGGCGACTGGATTGGAGCCAACGGCCACGCGCTGGTATACGGCGGCTCCAAGTCGGGCCTGATGGGTGCGCTCGCCGATAGCGTACTCGAGGCGGGTGGACACGTGACGGGTGTTGAGCCGAGCTTTTTTATCGAGGCCGAGTTTCAGCATGACGGTATCGACGACCTTATCGTGACGAGCGATATGGCCGAGCGCAAGGCCAAGATGATTGAGCTCGGCGATGCGTTCATCGCCTTTCCCGGTGGGACGGGCACGCTCGAGGAGATTGCCGAGGTGATGTCCGCGGTGTCGTTGGGGCACCTGAGTGCTCCGTGCATCCTGTATAACCTGGACGGTTACTACAACGACCTCAAGGCGCTGCTCGGGCACATGATTGATAAGGGGCTTTCGAGCCTGAAGCGCCAGCACGGCATCTACTTTGCCGACGATTTGCGCGAGATTGCCTCGATTATCAACGGATGAGTCTCGAGCCTGCCCCGCTACGACTCCCAATGGTGCCGTTTGCGGCGCAGATGGTTGGCTCGTCCGGGCAACGCTCGCTCTACAATAAAACGTATCTATGTCGACTTTGACCGCGGGAGGACCCGATGGATAACCTTGCCAAACCCACAAACCGCGCGCTGTTTTTAGTTAGCGTTGCCGTGACCGGTGCGTTCGCAGGTGCCGCAGTCTGGCTGTTCTTCTTTGCGATGGAGCACGGTATCGACTATCTATGGACCGAGATTCCACACGCGTTGGGCGTCGCTTCGCCCGAGCTTGCCAGCGGACCGTTTGGCTTTCTGCCATACCCGTTTTTTGTCTGCCTGCTGGGCGGCCTGTTAATCGGTCTGTACGAAAAGATGACAGGCACCAAGACCGATGACCTCAACCAGGTGATGGCTAAGGTTAAGCAAGACGGGCGCTACCCGTACGACAACCTGGGCAAGCTTTCGCTCGCGGCATTGCTGCCGCTGCTGTTTGGTGGCAGCATTGGACCGGAGGCCGGCCTGACCGGCGTTATCGCGGGTCTGTGCAGCTGGGTCGGCGACCGCATGCGCCGCTTTGGTGCCGAGTTTAGGGAGCTTACGCTGCTGGGCACCCAGGCTGCTCTGACGGTGCTCTTTACCGCGCCCGTGTTTGGCTTTGTGGCGCCGCTTGCCGGTAGCGCCGACGGCCAGGGTGCCAATGATGCTGAGGGCCCCGCATCTGACGAGATCACCATCAAGCTCCCCAAGGCGCAAAAGACCGTGGTCTACGGCATTGCGATTGCCGGCGGTCTGGGCACCTACCTGCTGTTTGGCCAGCTCATGGGCGGCGGCATGGGCATGCCGAGGTTCGAGGCTGCCGTGGTGGGCAACCTGGAGCTTACCTGGCTCATTCCTCTGTCGCTGATCGGAACAATCTGCGGCTGGCTGTACTTTGTCTCTGAGCACGCGAGCGAAGCGCTTGCCCATGCAATAGGGGCGCGCCCTGTCGTCAAGGCCATGCTAGCCGGTCTGGCGCTCGCCATCTGTGGCACGGTTCTGCCCTACACTATGTTTGCCGGCGAGACCCAGGCCGACGTGCTCATGGAAACCTACCTGACCATTCCCGCTGGCGTGCTTATCGCGACCGGTCTTGTTAAGGCCATGCTGACGCCCGCCCTCATCAACCTTGGTTGGCGTGGCGGCCACTTCTTCCCGGTTATCTTCTCGGGTGTGAGCCTGGGCTACGGCCTTGCCATCCTCACCGGCGCCGATCCGGTCTTTTGCGTCGCCGTCTGCACGGCATCGACGATGGGTGCGGTCATGCGCCAGCCGGTCATGGTCGTGGGCCTGCTGCTCATGTGCTTTCCACTCAAGGGTATCGTCTGCATGATCATCGCGGCCGTCATCGCCGCCGGCATTCCACTGCCCAAGCCGCTGCACAAGTAGCACGGCAGCGCGCGGTCAGTACAAACATCTCAAGTCCGGTGCGGGCGCTGTGTCACGGATTTGCGGGTGGACTGGATTTCGTTCGGTATCGGCGCTACTTCCAAACTGCGAGCGCGGCGGTGCCCAGTACGATGAGGGCGAGACCGATGACGCTGCGTCGTGAGAGTTTTTCGTTGAATGCCAGGCGCGCAAATAGTACCGATACGACAATCGATAGTTTGTCGATCTGCACCACGACGCTCACCTGGCCTGTGGCGATGGCGTAGTAATAGAGCAGCCACGATGCTCCGGTCGCGATGCCCGATGTTGCGAGAAATGTGAGTTCGCGCCGGTCAGCGTGCGCGACCTGATCCAGTTTTCCCTTGGCTGCCACGATCGCCCATGCCATAACCAGTACCACACAGGTACGGATTGCCGTGGCCAGGTTGGACTCGACGCCTTCGATGCCAACCTTGGCAAGGATGGACGTGAGCGCCGCGAACACGGCTGCGCCGAGGGCGTAAGCGAGCCAGGTCCGGTCTTGCTGCTGCTCGGGTCCGGCAGACTGCTGCTTCTCGATCATTAAAAACGTGCCGAGGGTGATGACGGCGGTTCCCACGAGCTTAACCGCAAGGTTGCTCGTCTCGCCAAAAAGCACGATGGCAATCAGTGCGGCGAGTACGGTGCTCATCTTGTCGACCGGTACGACCTTATTGACGTCTCCGATGCCCAACGCCTTAAAGTAACAGATCCACGAAGCGCCGGTAGCGAGTCCCGAGAGGACGAGAAAGAGCCAAGATCTGGGTTCGATGCTGCCGATGGTTCCAATGGATCCAGAAATGCCCGCCATTGCCCAGGCGAAAACGAGCACC
>CABSUD010000197.1:0-3366 GCA_902480795.1 uncultured Collinsella sp.
TTTTTTTTTTTTTTAATGATACGGCGACCACCGAGATCTACACTCTTTCCCTACACGACGCTCTTCCGATCTAACTCCGCAACATAATACCGCGAATTGTGCAGACAACCCCAATCGACCCCAAAGTCGCCCAAGGCAGCAGGCGCGTAGCGCCGCAGCTGCCGCACGACCCCAAAGTCCCCGCAGGCAGCAGGCGCAACGCGCCGCAGCTGCCGGCCGCGCCCCACAGTCCCCAAAGGCGGCAGGCGCAAAGCGCCGAGGCCGCCGCCGGGACCAGGGCCCGCAACAGCTACGCGCCCCCACATCGACCCAGCGGCCTCAATCAACAACGGCCCCATCGCAGACCGCTCGCAGCAGCGTCACCGCAGGCGAGGGCCGGGCTTAGTTTTCAGAACACTCCGCAGACCAGTGTGGCGCCTTGTCCGCGGCTCCGAAGGAGCAGGACAAGGCGCCACACATGGTCGAGGACGTTCTGAAAACCAAGCCCGGCCCCCGCCGGACAGGTCACACTACTCGCAGAGCAGCTTAGCGATCTGGACGGCGTTGGTTGCCGCGCCCTTACGGATTTGGTCGCCGCAGCACCAGAAGGTGATGCCACGCGCGGCCTCGGGGTTCGAGATGTCGCGACGCACGCGACCGACCCAAATCAGGTCCTGGTCGGACGTATCCATCGGCATGGGGAAGCGATCGTGCGCATCCTCGGCGCTCATGTCGTCAACCAGCTTGACGCCCGGAGCGGCAGCGAGCGCAGCACGAGCCTCCTCGACCGTGATGTCACGCTCGAACTCGAGCGTAATGCTCTCGGAGTGCGAGCGCAGCACGGGCACGCGCACACAGGTGCAGTTCACGCGCAGCTCGGGCAGATGCATGATCTTGCGGCCCTCGTTTTGCAACTTCATCTCCTCGGAGGTAAAGCCCTCTTCCTTGACGCCGCCAATCTGCGGAATCAGGTTGCTCGCCAGCTGGGCGGCAAACGCGCGCGGCTCGGGAATCTCCTCGCCGCGGCCCAGGGCGGCCAGCTGAGCCTCGAGCTCGGCCATACCGGGAGCGCCGGCACCCGAAGCCGCCTGGTACGTCGAGACGATCATGCGCTTCACGCCAGCGAGCTGATGCAGCGGCCACGTGGGAACCAGGCCGATAATGGTCGCGCAGTTGGGGTTGGCGATAAGGCCGTGATGCCACTTGATGTCGTCGGCATTGATCTCGGGCACAACCAGCGGCACCTCGGGATCCATGCGGAAGGCATGGCTGTTGTCGACCACGACGGCGCCGCGCTTGACGGCCTCGGGCAGTAGCTCCTTCGCGATGTCGTCGCCGGCAGCTCCAAGCACAATGTCACAGCCCTCAAAGGCCTCGGGACAAGCCTCTTCGATCACGATCTGCTCGCCACGGAACTCGACGGTCTTGCCCGCAGAACGCGCGCTCGCCAGCAGCTTGAGCTTGCCAACCGGGAACTCCTGCTCGTTGAGGCACTCGAGCATCTGGGTGCCCACGGCTCCCGTCGCGCCCAAAATAGCAACCGTGTACTGTTTCATGCTTCCCCCTTTAAAGGTTGTGGCTTTTGCCCGCACGCCAAGCAGGCCGGATATTCTTGCCCAGTTTATACAAGAACGGGGCGGATACAAAACCCGCCCCGTCGAAACGAAACCGAAACGAAACGCCCGGCAGTTGATTATTGGCACTTATCCCAAAAATCCACCGAGATAGCAACTACTTGTGGAGCGCGGCCAGGGCAGGATCGACCGGCGCGGGAGCCTCCAGGTCGGAAACCTTCACGATACCGTTCTCGTCGGAGAAAGCACGGTAGATGGTCTGAATCGCCAGATCAAAGTCCTTCTCCTCGACGCCGATAATGATGTTGATCTCGTCGCAGCTCTGCGAAATCATGCGCACGCTCACGCCGGCCTGGCCGAGCATGCCAAACAGGTGACCCGAGATGCCCGCGCGACCGCGCAGGTTGCGGCCGACGGTAGCGATAAGCGCCAGGCCCTCGACGACCTCGATCTCGAGCGGCTCGACCTCCTGCTGAATGTCGCCCACGAGCGAGTACAGCGAGTCGTGCACGTCCTGCTCCTGCACCACGGCGCCAAAGCGGTCGACGCCGGTGGGCATATGCTCGACGGAAACGTCATAGCGCTCGAAGACCGAAAGCGCACGGCGCATAAAGCCAACGCGGGGCTTGGTGCGGTCGCGGGCCACGTTGATGGCGACAAAACCGCGCTTGCCAGTCACGCCGGTAATGATGGGCTCTGCCTCGCCCTCGTCAGCCGTCTCGCTAATGATGGTGCCGGGGTCCTGCGGCGCATTGGTGTTCTTGATGACCAGCGGGATACCCGCCTCGCGCACGGGGAACACGGCCTCCTCGTGCAGGACGCTTGCGCCCATGTACGAAAGCTCGCGCAGCTCCTCGTAGGTAACGCGCGCGATGGGCTGAGCCTCGGGCACAATGCGAGGATCGGCAGAATAGAAGCCCGAAACGTCGGTCCAGTTCTCGTACAGGTCGGCACCAAGGCACTTGGCCAAGATCGAACCCGAGATATCGCCGCCGCCTCGATCAAGCAGCTTAATCTGGCCCTCTCGCGTCGCGCCGTAGAAACCGGGCATAACAAAGCCGCCTTGCTGGCCGTACTCCTGCACCAGCTCGGCGGTGCGGTTCATGCTGAGCGTACCGTCGTGATGGAACGCTACGACCGTCGCGGCGTCCAAGAACGGCAGGCCCAGGTACTCGGCCATCAGGCGAGCGGTAAAGTACTCGCCGCGGCTCACGAGCTCCTCGGTAGAGTAGCCGCCCGAGCGGGCGCGCTCGGCAAAGGCTGCAAACTCCTCACGAATGGGATAGGTGAGCCCCAGCTCGTCAGCAATATCAAAGTAGCGCTGGCCGATGTCCTCGAGCAGCTCCTCGCACGACACGTGGTACTTGACGTGCGCGTTGACCAAGTAGAGCAGGTCGGTCACCTTGGTGTCGCCCTTAAAGCGGCGACCGCAGGCAGAAACCACCACAAAACGGCGGGCAGGGTCGGCGTCGACAATGGCCTTAATCTTCTTGAAGTGTTCGGCGTCGGCGACCGACGAGCCGCCAAACTTGGCAATTTTTATCATGGCGTGGAGGTTACCTTTCTAAAAGCCTCTGCAAACCTGTTTTGCGCGCTCTGATACCATGGGTTCACCGATTGGGACCAAGGTATCCGAGGAGCACTGTTATATGGGAACTTATCATAGTACACGAGGACGCACTTTATCGTGCTCAAGTAAGGTGGCAATCCGTACCGGCATCGCTCCCGACGGGGGTTTGTTTGTCTCGGACGAGCTCGGCACCCAGCAGGTCGATATCAGCTCGCTTACAGATAAATCGTACTTTGAAATCGC
>CABSUD010000198.1:0-3341 GCA_902480795.1 uncultured Collinsella sp.
AGCGCATAAGGCCCTCCGTTATGTATAAAATCATTCGCATTTTTATACCAGATTATCAGTATAGCAGGCTTTTCCTTTTCCCGCAAGGACGCGGGTTGCCGCGCGCCGCAACCTGAGTTTACCTGCTTTCTTGACAACGTCCGGCGCTGTGATATAATGCAGTTGATCATTTTGCTTGAATATACCAAAGGAGAACCGCGCCATGAAAACCGATATGAAAGCCAAGCTGCGCCGCCATGAAATGTGCATTGGCACCCATGTATCCCTCAACGAGGCTGTTGTTACCGAAATGATGGGGTATCTGCCCTATGATTATCTGTGGATTGATATGGAGCACTCGGTCATCAACACCGAGCGGCTGCTGGGTCAGCTGATCGCCGCGCGCGCGTCCGGAATTAACGCCATCGTGCGCATCCCGGCCAACGATCCCATCCTGGCCAAGCCCGTGCTGGACGCGGGCGCGGACGGCATTATTTTTCCCATGATCTGCGGCTATGACGATGCGGCGCGCGCCATGGAGGCGTGCATGTATCCCCCGCGCGGGGTGCGCGGCTACGGCCCCTGGCGCGCCTATCGCTTTGGCACCATCAACGGGGCGGATTACCGCGCCACGGTGGACGATACCCTGCTGCGCTTTATCCAGATTGAGGAAATGGGTGCCATCCGCGAGCTGGACAAGATTTTGACCATCGACGCGATCGACGCATTCATCTTTGGCCCCAACGATCTATCCGGCTCCATGGGCAAGCTGGGGCAGACCAACGATCCCGAGGTGCGCGCGGTGATAGACGAGGCCATCGCCAAGATCAACGCCGCGGGCAAGGTGGCGGGCGTATCGCTGGGCCTGGCGGATGAAAAAGCCATGCGCTCCTGGTATGATCGCGGGGTACGCATGCTGTCCTCGGGCTACGATGTGAAATACATCATGGCTGGCGCGCAGGCCAACCTGGCCAACATGCGCGCGGCCTTCCATCTGGAGGACAAATAAGATGGAAAAGATCGCCAGCTTCACCATTGATCACACCCGCCTGCTGCCCGGCGTATACGTATCGCGCCGCGACGGGCAGGGGGATGGGCGCGTAACCACCTTTGATCTGCGCCTGACCACGCCCAACAAGGAGCCGGTCATGAACACGGCCGAGTGCCACACCATCGAGCACCTGGGTGCGACGTTCCTTCGCAATCATGCCGAGTGGTCGGGCCGCATTGTCTACTTTGGCCCCATGGGCTGCCGCACGGGCTTTTACCTCGTCGTATTTGGCGAAGTGACGAGCGAGGAGATTCTGCCGCTCGTGCGCGAGCTGTTTGAGTTTGTCGCCGACTTTGAGGGCGATGTCCCCGGTGCCGCTCCCGAGGAATGCGGTAACTACCTGGACCAGAACCTCCCCATGGCCAACTGGCTTGCGCGCCGCTACCTCGACCGCGACCTGGCCGATATCGACGAGAAGCACCTGCACTATCAGCAGGCGTAAGGGCTTTATCGCCCAAAACGCGCGCATTGGGCGCCTTCGCTTATGCGGGGGCGCCTTTTTGTTGATTGGTCGGGACGAGCGTTCAAAATCGCTCATGTTTGTTCTAGAATGTTCGTATAGTCACATTTACGAACAGGAGTGAACATGCATATCTACTCTGTCAACGATCCCGAGTTCAAATCCTATGGCAACGTTTGGGATGACGTTCCGTCCGAGCTCACGTCGCCCGTGCTCGAGGCGCTCTCTGCCACGCCCATTCCCGAGGGCAGCAAATACGTGGCGAGCGCGCCGGAGCTCGAGGGCGTCAAGGATGCCGATAAACTGGGCTTTCTCATGTTTGGTGGCCGTCCGTTCCAGCTGGGCTGGTGCAACGGCCACAACACGCGTCTCAACTGCCTGGAGTATCACCGCGCGAGCGAATTCAACCTGGGCGCTCGCGACTTTATCCTGCTCGTGGCGCATCGCTGGGAGATCGAGGACGGCAAGCTCGACACCGCGTGCGTCAAGGCGTTTCGCGTGCCGGCGGGTACGGTCGTCGAAGTCTTCAACACCACGCTCCACTACACGCCCTGCATGGTCGACGACGGCGGCTTCCAGGTGATGGTGGCGCTGCCCGCTGGCACCAATGGTCCGCGCCCCGAGGCTGCGGCCAACATGCCCGCGGCCGGCGACAGCTACTGCTACTGGAAGGCCGACAAGTGGGTTCTCTGCCACGCCGACAGCCCCAAGGCTGCCGAAGGCGGCTACGTAGGTCTCATCGGCAAGAACCTCGACATCGCCTGCGACTAGAATCTTCTGTCTCGATCTGTAACATCTAGCGGGCCAAATCGTCTCTACCTGTTACAGATCGAGACAAACGGGCCCAAACTGCCACAAAGGTGCCTGTCCCCATTGTGGTGGCTGCCTAGAGCTGGCTGCGCAGGTAGTCAGCCATATATGGTACGGCGAAGCGCACGTAACCGCGGCGCGCCTGTTCGATAACGCCGGCGTCGATGAGGCGCCGGCGATACTTTTGCGCATAGTCGGGTGTGACCGACATCCGCTTCGCTACATCGGAAATGCGCGAAACGGCGTCTTCGTCATCAGTCATCGCGTCGAGAAACGCGACGTCTTGGTCCGATAGCGCGGCGAGCGTCGTTTCACAAACATCGTTTTCGAAATCGGTCTTTGACGCTTCGATAGCTCCGTCGACTTGCTCTGGCGTTACGCGTTTTCCGGCCTTGCAGCGATTGGCGATGTTGTAGCCGATGAGCTGCAGCATATAGGGTGAGCCTTGGGTCGCGCGAGCGGCACAGAGGCGAAGATGGCTTGGAATATCAAGGCAGAGCTCTTCGAAAGCCCGCTGGTAATAGGCGTCGACATCTCCGACCGAAAGCGGTTCGAGCGTGACCTTGCGAGCGCGGTTGAGAAACGTCAGCACGCGGTCATTGAGTGTTGCGCAGACGGCTCCCGGAAGGCCCGCCATGACGAGTGCGACGTTGAGTCGTTCGCCGACCAGTTCTTGATAGGCGGTGACGAGCTGTCTAATCTCAGGCGAATTTGCCTGGAGCTCGTCGATGAGGATGAGGATGCCGTGTCCCTGCTCGGTCAGTTTGCGCGCAAGCTGCGTGAGTTTGAACTGAAAACTCTTGGTCTCCTGCACGTCTCGTGTGAACTCGAGGCCTGCCGAGAACCCAAAAACACTCAGGCTGCCACCCGTGAATTTGGGAAGACAGCGTTTGTTGACGTAAGGCTCGCCTGCCTCTTGGATTTTCTCAACAATGCGCTCGAGCATATCCTCGGAGGCCACGGTAGGCGTGGCGACAACGAAGCCGAGCTTGCGTGCGCGATCGGCAAGTTCCCACAGAAGAACTGTCTTGCCGCTGCCTC
>CABSUD010000199.1:0-3332 GCA_902480795.1 uncultured Collinsella sp.
ACATCAGCAGGCGCCCGTAAAACAAAAACGATTTATCAATAAATGGACAATACGGCTTCAGCCAAACCTCTACTTTGCTCCGTGACCCATCTCGACGACCTTGGTCAACGATCCAAACACGCCTTCGTCGGCAACGAGTTGTGCCTCGGCACGCTGCAGCTGCACGGCAACGGCGGCAGGGGCGGTACCGCCCTCGGTCGTGCGCGCGGCGACAATCGACGGGATGTCGAGCGCCTCGGTAATGTCGTGCTCAAAGAGCGGGCTTGCCTCCTGGAACACCTCAAACGGCAGGTCCTCAAGATTGCAGTCACGCTTCTCACACATCAGGACCAAATGGCCCACCACGGCGTGTGCCTCGCGGAACGGCAGGCCACGCTTGGCCAGGTAATCGGCAACATCGGTGGCGGCAAGGTGCCCCACGCCGCACTCGCGCGCCATGGCATCCTCGTTGACGGTCCAAGTCGAAATCATACCGACCATAACCGACAGGCACTGCATGAGCGTATGGGCGGTATCGAGCGCGCCCTCCTTGTCCTCCTGCAAGTCCTTGTTATAAGCAAGCGGCAGGCCCTTCATGGTCACGAGCAGCTGCACCAGGTTGCCATACACACGGCCGCTCTTGCCGCGAATAAGCTCGGCAAAGTCGGGATTCTTCTTCTGCGGCATGATGGACGAGCCGGTGGAGTACGAGTCGGAAAGCGTGATAAAGCCAAATTCGGAGCTCGACCACAGCACAATCTCCTCGGAAAGACGCGACAGATGCATGGCCATGACGGAGCCGGCGTAATGCAGATCGAGCAGGAAATCGCGGTCGGAAACCGCATCGAGCGAGTTGGGAATCACACCCGCAAAGCCAAGTTCGGCAGCCGTCATCTGACGATCGAGCGGATAGCTCGTACCGGCAAGCGCGGCAGCACCCAGCGGGCAGTTGTCAGCGGCATCAAAGGCGGCCTTCAGGCGCGTAAAGTCGCGCGCGAACATCCAGGAAAACGCCAGTAGATGATGCGACAGCAGCACGGGCTGAGCATGCTGCATGTGCGTGTAGCCCGGCAGAATCACCTTGTCGTACTTCTTGGCCGCATCAACCAGCACATGACGCAGCCCAAGATTGGCCTCCATGAGCTCTTTGGCTAGCGCCTTGACGCCCAGGCGCGTATCGGTCGCCACCTGGTCGTTGCGCGAACGTCCGGTATGCAAGCGCTTGCCAGCCTCGCCGATGCGACGCGTCAGCTCGCTCTCGATAGACATATGGATATCCTCGTCGTTGATATCGAAGCAGAAGTTGCCGGCATCGATATCCTGTTCGATTCCGGTCAGGCCCTTGGCAATCGCCTGCTCGTCCTCGGCACTGATGATGCCCTGGGCCGCCAGCATTTTGGCATGCGCCTTAGAGCCGGCGATATCCTGCTTATAGAGATGTTTGTCGACCGGCAGCGACGCGCCAAACTCCTGCGTGACCTCGGCCACGCCTGCCTCAAAACGACCGCCCCAAAGAGCCATGGAACCGTCCCCTTTCTCCAAATACCAAAACAAGCGCCCAAAGCAATGCGCCATATCGCTAAAGCGATTTTTCAACCGCTAGTTTTACACATTCCCCACCGTGTGCGGTGCCATGTAGCTAATTTGCAAAGAAGTGACGCGCCATGCACTTGGCGCCCAACGTCTCCCTCCGGATGTTGCCCTGCGAACCATCGATCCAGGCCTTCAGGCTCATAGGGACGTCCTCGACCCTTGCAGCATCGAACTCGGGCGCGAGGGCAAGTAAAGCATGCGCGATAGCATTGAACATAATGGATACTCCTCATATATAGGCGCAGAGCCGCCAAATTGATAGAAGGAGCCCCGCCGGACAACCCCGGCGGGGCTCGGACTCAGCCACAGTCGCGGCATCATATATGCGGGCGGAACGTAGGGGCCACCGATGTTAAGAAGTGTCAGCAAGCATAACGAAAGGTAGGGACCCCGTGCGCCCGTTATGTATCACGCGGATGGGCCGCGCTGATACCAAGGGACGGAAAAGCCTTAGTCCTGCTCGGCAGCAGAGCTGGGACCCTGGACCTTGGCCCACGTTTTGAGCGACAGCGTGTCGATCTCGATAAAGCCGGCGCTGGCCTTCTCGTCAAACGTGGTGTCGCGGTCGTAGGTAGCCAGGCCGTAGTCGTAGAGGCTGAAGGGACTCTTGCGGCCGACGACATGGCAGTTGCCCTTAAAGAACTTCAGACGGACAGTGCCGGTCACGAACTTCTGGGTATCAGCCATAAAGGCGTCGAGCGCGTTCTTGAGCGGGCTGTACCACTGGCCGTTGTACACGGCGGTGGCCCAATCCTGCTCGAGCTTGATCTTGGTCTTGAGCAGGTCGCCCTCGACGCAGATGTCCTCGAGCGCCTTGTGGGCGGTGATGAGCGTCAGGGCGCCGGGAACCTCATAGCACTCGCGGCTCTTGAGGCCCACCAGACGATCCTCGACCAGGTCAAGACGGCCAAAGCCGTTGTCGCCCGAAATCTTGTTGAGGGCGATGACGATCTCGGAGAGCTTCATCTTCTTGCCGTCGACGGCGACAGGCTTGCCGGCCTCAAACTCGATCTCGGTATAGGTCGGGGTGTCAGGCGTGTCCTCGGGGTTCTTGGTCATAACCCAAGCGTCATCGAGCGGCTCATTCCAAGGGTCCTCCAGGTGACCGCACTCGATGGCGCGACCCCACAGGTTGTCGTCGATGGAGTAGGGGTTGTCGTTGGCACCCTCGGGAACCGGCACGTTGTGGGCGTGGGCATAGGCGACCTCGTCGGGACGGCACTTCAGGTCCCACTCGCGAACCGGGGCGATAACCTTGAGTTCGGGGTCGAGGGCCTTGACGGCGGCCTCAAAACGGACCTGATCGTTACCTTTGCCAGTGCAGCCGTGGGCGACGTAGGTCGCGCCAAACTCGTGGGCGACCTCAACAAGCTTCTTGGCAAGCAGCGGGCGAGACAGGGCGGAGAGCAGCGGATACTTATTCTCGTACATGGAGTTTGCGGCGATGGCTTTGGTCAGGAACTCATCGGAGAACTCGTCGCGCAGGTCGAGCACCTGGCAATCGAGAACGCCCAGGTCGAGCGCCTTCTGCTTCTTGGCATCCAGTCCGGTCTCTTCCTGGCCCACGTTGCCGCAGACGCAAACGACATCGAGATTCTTCTCGTCCTGGAGCCACTTGACACATACGGATGTATCAAGACCACCGGAATATGCGAGAACGACTTTTTCCTTGCTCATGGCTGTTTCCTTTCGCCCTTGGTAGCTAGTTAGAACATCGGTCAGGTGCAAGTCATTTCAAGGTCACTTATCGTGCAATATCA
>CABSUD010000200.1:0-3324 GCA_902480795.1 uncultured Collinsella sp.
GGGTCACCATTCCCGGTCGATTGCCGCTGGGGGCGGGCCGCATCCTGGTGGCAGAGACGATGGCCGTCGAGCCGGGGTGCGATATTGTGCGCCGTGCCCGTGAACTCGCGGGTGCCGGAGGGGTGGCCGCTATGGTGGATGCCGCGACGTTGGGCTTTGCCGATCGCGATAGCGAACGGATGCTCGCCGGCTCGCGCGGGGAGATTCCCGCCGAGGCGCGTATGGCGCGTCTGTGGGTAGACGGTCCCGCGCCGGGGGATGTAATGTGTCCGTTGGGCATGAGTGGGCGAAGTAAGAAGGTGTCCGACCTGCTCAACGAGGCTCGTATTCCCGTTTCTGAGCGCGCAGGCGTTCCTGTGGTGAGAACGGCTCCGGGAGGTGCCGTGGTATGGGTCGCAGGCGTTCGCGCGGACGAGCGTTTTAAGTGCACGGCCGCAACGCGCGTGGCATATCTGCTCCGCGTGGTCGATGCGGAATAGCGTCCCACGCCTGCTATTCTGTGCGACGTTGACGGTATTCCCGCGCTGATGGCGCACGGGCTGGTAAATTTACCCCGTGCGCTGCTAGAATGTGTAGTTCGCGTCCATACGGCGGTGTGTGGGCGATAAGCACAAGAAAGGGTTGTCATGGCTTCTCAACATCCGGATATCGAGAAGGTTTTGTTTACGCAGGAGGATATCGACGGTATCGTCTCTCGCCTGGGCGAGGAGATTACGCGCGACTACGCGGGTAAGGATCTGGTGCTGATTGCGGTCCTGCGCGGCGCCGTGGTCTTTATGGGCGACCTGATGCGTAAGATCGAGCTGCCGACCAACATCGATTTCATGGCTGTTTCGAGCTACGGCGACGGTGTGAAGTCCTCGGGTATCGTGCGTATCATTAAGGACCTGGATATCGACATCCGCGGTCGCGACGTGCTGATCGTCGAGGACATTCTGGACTCGGGCCTGACGCTCAAGTATCTGATGAAGAACCTCGAGAGCCGCAAGCCCGCTTCTCTGGAGGTCGCCGCCTTCCTGTGGAAGGACGTTGAGGACCGCGTCTCGGCCATCACGCCCAAGTATGTTGGAACCCATTGCCCCGATGCCTTTGTGGTGGGCTACGGCCTCGACTATGCCGAGCGCTATCGCAACCTTCCGTATCTGGGCATTTTGAAACCGGAGGTTTATTCGTAAGATGCCCGACGACCGTAACGACAACAATTCCCAGACTCCCCGGGACCCAAAGATCCCGGGGATGCCCGGAGGCAAGAAGCCCACGCGTACGGGCTGGCTGTATTTTCTTTTGGCTTGCGCGCTTCTGGGCTATGCCTTCTTTAATATGGGTTCCGGCTTTGCCAGCTCCAGCAATACCGTTAAGCTCGCGACGAGCGAGATGGTCAGCGCCATCAAGCAGGATCGCGTCGAAGATCTGACCTATACGGTTCAAGACGGAAGCGTGACGGGTCATTACTGGAAGACAAAAAAGGACAAGGGCGATACGAGCGAGCTCAAGAGCTTCTCTTCGACCTATGTCGGCTCCGATTCGCTTGCCGAGCTCATGGCGGAGCACCCCGATACCAAGTACATCGTCAACACCAACGATCCCGATTTTTGGGGCGACTTGGCAATGAGTGTGCTTCCGACGATCGCCCTTATCGCCATCATGTTCTACTTTATGCGCCAGATGATGGGCGCCAACAACAGGAACATGCAGTTTGGCAAGACCAACGCCAAGACCAACGAGGCCACACGCCCCAAGGTCAAGTTTGAAGACGTTGCCGGAGTGGACGAGGCAGTCGAGGAGCTCGAGGAGATCCGTGACTTTTTGAGCGATCCGGATCGCTATCGCAAGCTGGGCGCCAAGATCCCGCGTGGCGTGTTGCTGGTTGGCCCTCCGGGCACCGGTAAAACGCTGCTGGCCAAGGCCGTTGCCGGCGAGGCGGGCGTGCCGTTCTTTAGCATCTCGGGTTCCGACTTTGTCGAGATGTTCGTAGGTGTCGGCGCCAGCCGTGTGCGTGACCTCTTTAAGGAGGCCAAGTCCCAGGCCCCGTCGATCATCTTCATCGATGAGATCGATGCCGTGGGACGTCAGCGCGGAGCCGGCTTGGGCGGCGGTCACGACGAGCCCGAGCAGACGCTCAACCAGCTGCTGGTCGAGATGGACGGTTTTGAGGAGAGCGAGTCGGTCATCCTGATCGCTGCGACCAACCGTCCTGACATCCTGGATCCGGCATTGCTGCGTCCCGGCCGTTTTGACCGTCAGGTTACGGTCGACCGTCCGGATGTGAAGGGCCGCGAGCAGATCTTGCGCGTGCATGCCGAGAACAAGCCGATGGACGAGGACGTTAAGTTTGAGAAACTCGCCCAGATGACCGTTGGCTTTACTGGCGCCGATTTGGCGAACCTGCTCAACGAGTCTGCGCTGCTGGCTGCCCGCCGCCATCGTTCCGTGATCTCGATGGACGAGGTCGAGGAATCGATGGAGCGTGTGATTGCCGGACCGCAGCGCAAGGGTCGCGTGATGACCGAGGCCGAGCGCACCACGATTGCCTACCACGAGAGCGGTCACGCTTTGGTGGGCCACATCCTGGAGCACTCCGATCCGGTCCACAAGATCTCGATCGTCAGCCGCGGTCAGGCTCTGGGCTACACGCTGCAGCTTCCGCAGGAGGACCACTTCCTCAAGACCAAGAACGAGATGCTCGACGAGCTCGCCGTGTTCTTGGGCGGTCGCGTTGCCGAGGAGCTCATGTGCGATGACATTACGTCGGGCGCGAGCAACGATCTGGAGCGCGCAACCAAGATGGCGCGCGAGATGGTCACGCGCCTGGGCATGAGCGAGGAGCTGGGCACGCAAGTGTTTGGCGAGGCGCAACATCAGGTGTTCCTTGGTCGCGATTACGCCGATCACCAGGATTACTCCGAGGAGACGGCGCGCCGCATCGATATCGAGGTTCAGCGCATTATGCGTGAGGCCCATCGTCGTGCGGTCGAGATCTTGGACGCCCGTCGCGATCAGCTCGACCTGATGGCCAAGGTGCTGCTTGAGCGCGAGACCGTCGAGGGCGATGCCGTGAACGCCCTGCTCGACAACGAGTGGGACGCCTACCTTGAGCGCGAGGGCGATATCCTGGCGGCCAAGGAGGAGCGCAATGCCAAGGCGGCCGGCTTGCCGACCAAGAAGCGCGCGTCTCGTATGAGCGAGGAGGAGCTGGCGGCTGATGCCGCGGCCTTTGCGCAGGCGGCCATGCAGGAGGATGCCGAAGCCGCATCCGATGATGCTGACGATGACCGTGCCGTCGTCGATGCCGATGCCGACACCGACGCCGACAAATAGTCTTTG
>CABSUD010000201.1:0-3314 GCA_902480795.1 uncultured Collinsella sp.
ACCCCAATAGTTATACTAAACTAGTCTCAAAAGCGTGCTCGAGCAAACTAATGAACTCGGGTGCTAAGGCACCATGCCGCGCTTGTGCGGCAAAAGGGAGAAGCAACATGAAGAAGTCGACGTTCAACACCCTGCTTGTTGGTGGCGGTTTTCTGCTTGGCACGGCCGGCATCAAGCTGCTTACCAGCGCTCCGGTCAAGAATGCCTGCGTGCAGGGCATCGCGTGCGGTATGCGCGTCAAGAACTGCTACCAGGACATGGTCGAGCAGGCCAAGGCCAATGTCGATGACATGGTTGCCGAGGCTGCCTACATCACTCAGAGCGAGGCCGCCGCGGACAACGCAGCCGAGTAGCGCTCCCAGGCACAAACTATGAGATTCTCGATTATCAGCGAGATCCCCGGCAGGACCCGTCTTCAATTGGCGGGTCCTGTGCCAGAGAGCGATCTCGATGCACTTCTTAAGCTCAGCGGCGATATCGACGGCGTGCACAAGGTGCGCGTCTACGGCCGTATTGGCCAGATGGCGCTCGAATATGACGAGTCGCGCCGCGATGCCGTGCTGGCCGCCGTCGGTGCGCTCGACGCTCAGGCCATTGCCGACGCAAAGACGGGTTACGTGATGCAGCTTGAGCCACGCAAGCACAAGCTCGTCATGGATCTTGCCACACTTATCGGCGCCCACTACGCGCGCCGCTGGTTCTTGCCGACGCACCTGCGTGCGGTGTTTGTCGTGGCCGGTTACATGGCATTTTTGCGCGCTGCCCTTCATGAGCTGGCGCAGCCGCGCCTGACCGTTCCTGTGCTCGACGCTTCGGCCATCGGCATTTCGTTCGTCAAACGTGATGTCGACACCGCGGGCCAGACGATGTTCCTGCTCAACGTGGGCGAGCTGCTCGAGGACTACACCCGCGCCATGAGCGAAAACGAGCTCATCAACTCGCTGCTCGACGTGCCCGACAAGGCGCAAAAGGTCGTCGGCGACACCGAGGTAAGTGTTGCCGCGACCGAGCTTGAGCCTGGCGATCTGGTAGCCGTGCGCACCGGCATGTCTATCTGCATCGACGGCGTGGTCGAGCAGGGGAGCGCTATGGTCAACCAGGCGACCCTGACCGGCGAGCCGCTGGCCGTCGAACGCAGCGTGGGCGACGACGTGTTCGCCGGTACCGTCGTGGAAGACGGCAGCATCTTGGTGCGTGTGCGCGCCAATACGGCTCAGACCAAGCTCCGCTCGATCGTCTCGCTCGTGCAGACGGCCGACTCGCTCAAGTCCGAGGGTCAGTCGCACATGGAGGACCTCGCCAACAAGATCGTCCCGTGGAACTTCCTGCTTGCGGGTCTGGTCGCGCTCACCACGCGCAGCCTCATCAAGACCTCGGCGGCGTTGATGGTCGACTACTCGTGCGCGCTCAAGCTCACGGGTTCCGTTGCCGTCATGACTGCCATGAGCGATGCCGCCAAGATGGGCGTGATGGTCAAGGGCGCCAAGTACTTTGAGTCGTTTGCCAAGGCCGACACTATTGTGTTTGATAAGACCGGCACGCTCACCGAGGCGCAGCCGCGCCTTGCCTGCGTGCTCACGACCGACGGCTGGAGCGAGGACGAGGTCCTGCGCCTTTCCGCTTGCTTGGAGGAGCATTTCCCCCACCCGGTAGCGCGTGCCGTGGTCAACGCCGCTCGCGAGCGTGGGCTCGACCACCGCGAGCGTCATGCCGCCGTCGAGTACATCGTGGCGCACGGCATCGCTTCGTCCATTGAAGGGCGTCGCGCCATCATCGGTTCCGCGCACTTTGTATTTGAGGACGAGGGCGCGCAGCTCGAGTCCGACATCAAGGAGCAGATCGAGTCCCAGATGCAGGGCCTGTCGCCGCTGTATCTGGCGGTCGATGGCAAGGTCGTCGGCGTGCTCGGCATCGAGGATCCGCTCAAGCCCGGGGTCCGTGAGGCAATCGCCTACCTGCATGCGCTGGGCGTCAAGCATGTCGTTATGCTCACGGGCGACTCCGAGCGCACGGCCGAGCGCATTGCGCGCGAGGCAGGTGTCGACGAGTTTAAGGCCGAACTGCTGCCCGAGGACAAGTACGCGTATGTAGAGCGCATTAAGAGCGAGGGGCGCCACGTTGCCATGGTGGGCGACGGCGTCAACGACTCGCCGGCGCTCGGTTTGGCCGACGTGGGCTTGGCGATGGGTGGCGGAAGCGATATCGCCAAGGAGGTCGCCGATATCATCCTGACCGATACGGATCTGGCCGCGATTGTGCGTCTGCGCCGCATGAGCCAGGGCCTTGTCGACCGTCTGACGAGCTCCTACTCTAAGCTGATGCTCACTAACTCAGCGCTGTTGGCACTGGGCATTACCGGTGCGATTACCCCGCAGGCGTCGTCGCTGCTGCACAACGGCTCAACGATCGCCTATAGCCTGGGCAACGCAAAGGCTTACCTGCGCTAGCGGACGTGTTCGCCCACGTTATCTGGCCTGCGCCCAGACGGCATCGGTGTCGTCCGGACGCAGGCCTTTTGCATTTGACCATGTGCTAGCTTTTCTATATAGTGTTGCTAGCAGGGCTAGCAATTGAAGGGAACGGGATCGACGTGGGTGCTGTTAGCAGCATGGCGCAGGTGAACGTTCGCGTGGATCGCCAGGTCAAGAACCGTGCCGAGGAAGCGCTGCGGCTTTCGGGCAGGTCATTGCCCGAGCTCATCAAAAAGGTGGTGGCCAAGGTCGCGCAGGGTGGCGGGCAGTGCGAGGAAGTGCTTGCGGCCGTCGACGACCGGCAGCAGACCGTCGCGCCCGATACTCCGTTCGCTGCATCATGGGCGGCGGCAGACCGGCTTTATGCAGATCTGGGCATCACTACGTCGCCCGTATCCGACGATCGCGATTGGGACGCAATCTATTCCGACGCCATGGATGAGCATTATCGCCAAAAGGGGATGATCCAGTGAGTGGGGCGCCTCTCAAGATCATGGTGGACGCCAACGTATGGGTTGATTCGTTTTGTGTTGACCATGCCGAGTCGCTTGCCGCGCGTGCGTTTATTGGGCAGGCGACGGAGACGGGGGCGTTGCTGTTCTTTCCGGTGCATATCGCTAAGGACGTGCTGTACGTTGTCCAACACGAGCTGAAGCGTAGCGTTCTTGTCAGCGGGGGAGCACTCGACGAGGCATCTGCCCGTGCAATTGGCGATGCGGCGTTGGCGTTTGTTCGGAACATGACCGAAAACGCTATGGCCGTGGGTGCAGATGCGTCGGATCTTTGGCTGGCGGACAAATACTTAGCGCTCCATCGCGATTACGAGGACAACTTGGTGCTCGC
>CABSUD010000202.1:0-3307 GCA_902480795.1 uncultured Collinsella sp.
CAAATGCTGTAGCCCGTCTTTTTATGCTCTTCGAAATTGAGCAAGGTGCGGATAGCATACCAGTTTGTATCGTCATTCTTGGTCGTTACGTTCTCAAGGATGAGCTTGCTGGACGTGCCGTCGTTAAACAGGTGGCAGACGTTGCCGCGAACGTTGCCGTCTTGGTTGACGCTCGCGGTGCGAAAATAGCCCGCGGGGCGAAGGCGAATGACGAAATTGTCGAGGCTGTCCGACGGTGCGGGTGTGTTGTCTGCAAATGCCGTTCGGGGAATGCCCGGCGCTGCGGTTTCAGGCAGGCTTGCAAGTGGTGACAACGCCGCAAGCCCTAGGCCCAGCGTAAACGCTCGGCGGCTGATGGCATGGTGTTCGGTCATATCTCCTCCGTTCGCAGGGTGCGGTTATGCACTTGTTTTGGTCACTATACTGCCCAGATGTTTAAAGACGCCGGTTTAAATTGCCTGCGCGGCGCTATAAATCGGCGGGCGGACGTGTTGGGGCACTTGTCTATTTGTGCTGTTATCACGTCTGGGATGGTTTTGGAGCCCGGCATCCTGCGTTCGTCGGCTACCGGCATAAGAATGGGGAGGGTCGGCTTACCGGCCCTCCCTGGGTACGAAGCGCTGGGATACCGTCGCTTGTTTGCACTGCGTCCGTGTTTCCCGTTGTGCTCGCCAGTCGCTTAGCGCTTGATCTCGATATCCTCGAGCTTGACGTCCATGGCCTCGGTCTTGGCCTTGGCGATGTCGTCGGCAAACTCCAGAGACTTCATCATGGTCTCGACGGCGTCCTTGTGCTCCTCGACATTGTCGATACGTACGTACACACTGCCGCCGTCAACGTCAGTGAAGTACTCGGTCGTCACGCCGCCCGAGTGCGTAAAGTAGGCGCTGCGCCAGGTCTTGCCGTTGTACTTAACGGGATCGCTCTCGGTCCATCCGGAGTTGGCCTTCCACTTTGCCTCGTAGTCAAACAGTTCATCGGCGTTCTTGTCAGGATCGAAGACGGGGATGAAGCGGTCGCTGGCATGCTCGCTCTCGGTGAACTTAAACTGGGCCCTGTCGGCGGTATCGCCTGCGACGTCCGTGATTTCGACGCCCTCGGGGACTTCGACCTTAAACCAAATGAAGTCGGTCCTCATATCCACGGCTGGCTTTTCCGCGCCGCCGTCACTGCCACTGCCGGTAGCGTCGCCGTTTCCGCCACAACCCACCAGGGCAACCGCGGCAAAGAGACTGATGCAGAGGGTGAGAATCGCAAAGGCCTTCTTTTTCATGGTCGTGTCCTCCTCGATCTGTAACCGCCCATGGATTACCTGCCTTTACTGTACGCGCGGACGGCTCGCTAGGGTGGGCCATGTGTCCCATTCTGGGGGCTGGAATTGCGCCGACAAGTGGCAATATGTGCGGTCGCAAAAGAGGGGAGGGCCGATGCTGTCGGCCCTCCCCGGGGTGAGGTGCCCGTTGATTTAATGGGGCGCGCGTGCGTGGGCGTTGCCCCAACAGGTTCCTTGTTTATAGATATGCCTCAGTTTTTGACGTCCGGAAGTCTCGAAAGGTGGGCCATGTGTCCCATGTTTGCGGTGCCGAGGCCTATCGTTCGTCATAGAAATCCGCGATGGCCAGGTGCGCTGACGCTCATGTACTTATGGGCTAGACTTAGCACCATTATGTGATTGATGCGGTCGGTCGGCGGTTGCCACCCGACCGATGTATATGACTTGAAGGTGCGTGCGTATGAGCCAAGAGATGATGGATAAAACATGTCGAGAGTTTGCCGAGGCGCTTGCCGCACGCGAGCCGGTTCCCGGCGGCGGTAGCGCGAGCGCCTTTGTAGGTGCACTGGGCGCCTCGCTTTGCGGGATGGTTGCTCGCTATGGGGCGACAAACCCTGCGCTTGCCGATCGCGCAGACGATCTGACGCGCGCGTTTGCCCAGGCGGATGAGTTGGCGCAGGAACTTGTGGGTCTGGTCGCCGAGGACGTTCGTGCGTACGGCCAGGTGTCCGCGGCGTACGGTATTCCGCGTGACGATCCGACTCGAGCGACCGCGATTCAGGATGCGCTGCATGTGGCCGCTCTGCCGCCGTATCGCATTATGGATGCCTGCGGGCGTGCGCTGGCGCTGCTCGAGGACATGGCCGACAAGGGTTCGCGTCAACTGCTGTCCGATGTGGCGTGCGGCGCCGTGTTCTGCCGTGCCGCTATGCAGGGCGCGAGCTTGACGCTCTTTGCGAACACCACGTCTATGAAGGATCGCGCTCGTGCTAAGGAGCTCGAGACGGCGTGTGATGAGTTGCTCGACACATGGTTGCCGCGCGCCGATGCGCTGGCGCGCCGCGCCTCCGACGCTGCAAGGAAGAGAGGATAGCCATGGCTGAACTGCTGAAGGGTGCTCCCGTTGCTCGCGCTTTGACTGAGGAACTTGCTGCTCGCTGCGCAGCCCTGCGCGAGCGGGGCGTTGTTCCGACGTTGGCTATCGTGCGTGTAGGTGAACGCGAGGACGACCTATCCTACGAGCGCGGTGCGCTCAAGCGCTGCGAAAAAGTGGGGATTGAGGCTCGTCGCGTTTTGCTTTCTGCCGATGTTTCGCAGGACGAGCTGTTGACGGCCATCGAGGACATCAATACCGATTCGGCTGTTCATGGCTGTTTGATGTTCCGCCCGCTGCCCGCCGGCCTTGACGAGAACGCCGTCGCCGCAGCGCTCGATCCCGCCAAGGACGTTGACTCCATGACGCCGGCTTCGCTGCTCACCACGCTTTCGGGGCGCGGCGAGGGTTTTGCCCCCTGCACAGCCGAAGCCGTGCTTGCTTTGCTGGATCATTACGGCGTTGAGCTGGATGGAGCTAAGGTTGCTGTGGTCGGGCGCTCGCTGGTGATCGGGCGTCCCGTTGCCGCCATGCTTACGGCGCGCAATGCGACCGTGACGACGTGCCATACGCATACGCGCGACCTTGCTGCCGAGTGCCGTGCGGCTGATATTGTGGTTGCGGCCGTTGGGCGCGCGCACACGATTGGCGCGGATGCGGTTCGCGAGGGCCAGACGATCATCGATGTTGGCATTAATTGGGACGAGGCCGCTGGCAAGCTGGTCGGGGACGTGGATTTTGATGCTACGGAGCCGGTCGTTAACGCCATCACACCCGTGCCGGGCGGCGTGGGCGCCGTGACGACGGCGATTCTCGCCAAACACGTGATCGAAGCGGCCGAGCGCGCATTGAAATAGGCGTTTTGGGCTGTTTGAGGGGTTAGTTCTATACCCCGTGGACAAAAAATGCCAAATATGAGTACTGTTGCCAAGATAGTCACA
>CABSUD010000203.1:0-3301 GCA_902480795.1 uncultured Collinsella sp.
CCGTGACCTCGGACAGCATAAGGAGCGCTGGGCAGTTTGTGGACGGACTGCTGGGCGCAGGGTTTCAACTGTGGAAATCCCCTGCCGCCAGCGCAGCCCATAAGCGCGGCGATATTTGCTTCTTCGATATCGACGGAACGCTCGCCTGGCAAGACCCCAGGCTCGCCCAAGACCTTCCCGAAGACGAGCGGGACCTCTCCCCCTATCCCAACGAGGCGGTTTCGCAGGCAATCCGCGAGTTTGTCGCCAACGGCAACATGGCCTTTATCTGCACGGGACGCACCCTGAGCTGCATCCACCCCAAACTTCTTGAGCTGCCTTGGACCGGCATCGTCTGTCTTGCGGGCGGTTACGCCGAGATCAACGGACACGCAATTCGCGATCTGTCGATGACGCCCAGTATGCTGCAGCGTCTTGCCCCCTACCTTGAGCAATCGGGCGAGGTCATCCGCTTTGAGGGCCTCAACGGCGTCGTGCGCATGAGTGCCGATGCGCCCGATGCTCCCGGATACGCGCGCACCCTGGGCGACGCAGTCACGCAGCTGCAACATTACAGTGCTTACAAGATCTTGATGTCTACATCGCTCGCTAACCACATCGCTCAAGATAAGGCACTTGAGCCGCTGCTGTGCTTTAACGAGCTCGAACTCGAGGTAACCGAAATCTCGCTCCGCGAATGCACGAAGCGCGGGGGCATCCAGTCTGTACTCGACGCCCTCGATCCCCACCACGGAACCGTATATGGCATCGGCGACGCCAGCAATGACGTCTCGCTGATGAACGCCGTCGATGTCGGTATCGCCATGGGCAATGCGCCAGACTATCTCAAGGATAAAGCCGATTACGTGACCGACACCGTCGATCACGACGGTGTCGTTGCGGCGCTCGAGCATTTTAGGCTGATTTAGGCGCGCTCCATCAAACGCACGCCCGTTGTCCTAAATCGCCAAAACTGCCGCGCCAAACGCCCTGATGTGGCAATATGTTGTCTGCATATTGCACCAATGCAACCTCAGAAAGAATGCGAGAACCCGTGTCCAGTCCGTTTACCAGCTTTTTAGCCCAGCACTTTGACCAGATTAACGACTATCTGGCCACGTTCTTTGACGGACAGGCGACCTCTGCCGATATCGAGCGCTACCTGTACGCGCCGCTCTCGGCTTTTACGGCCAACGCCGGCAAGCGCCACCGCCCGCTTATCTGTATGCTCGCCGCAACCGCAGTGGGCGGTAGCTTTGAGAGCGCCCGCAGCGCCGCGGCAGCCATCGAGCATTTCCAGTCGGGCGCGCTGATCCACGACGACATCGCCGACAACGGACAGCTTCGTCGAGGCAAGCCCTGCATGCACCTTACCGAGGGCACGGGCCTTGCCATCAATTGTGGCGACCTGGCGCTCACCATGGTCACCAAGACGGTTCTCGACGACCCTACGCTGGAGTCCGACGTGAAGCTGCGCGTGCTCCACGAGCTTACCGAGATGATCGTCCGCACCATCGAGGGTCAAGCGCTCGACCTGGGTTGGGTCCGTGACGGGCGCTTTGATATCTCGGTTGATGACTACCTGGACATGGCGACGCACAAGACCGCGTTTTACAGCGGAGCCACGCCGCTTGCCGCCGGAGCCATTATCGGCGGCGGCAACGATGAGCAAATCGAAGCGCTGCGCGCCTTTGGCCTGCACACGGGCCTTGCCTTTCAGATTCAGGACGACCTGCTAAACCTTGTCGGCACTAAGGAAGCCGCCAACAAGGACTTCCGCACCGACATCACCGAGGGTAAGCGCACGCTCGTTGCCGTGCACGCCCTGTCTGATGAGCGCTATCACGACGAGATTGAAGCGATCCTCTCCTCGGGCACCGAGGACCCCGCGCAGCTCGCGCGCGCCGTGGAAATCTTCCAGGAAACCGGCTCTATCGATTACGCCCACGCCTACGCGCTGGACCTGACCGCCAAAGCCAAGGCCGCCATCGAGGACGTTTCGCTCGACCCGCATGCACGCGAACTGTTCCTCTCCATGGCAGATTTCTTTGTGGAGCGGCTCAACTAGCGAGGGGGGTGCAAAACCTGTCGGCAGCGCATTTGGGTACAAGTTGCTACACTATTGAATGTATGTTTATGCATCCCTTTGCGTTGTCTATCCGACAGACGCTCAAATAGTACGAATGGTACGCCGAAAGGGGTTCGTTCATGGAACCTATTACAACGGGCATGCAAGGAGCAGCCGTCGAGGACGTGCAGTCTCGTCTCCTGCAGCTCGGCTACACGATTGATGCCGCCGAAGTCACCGACAAGTACTTTGGAGCCACCACTGAGCAGGCCGTCAGCACTTTCAGGCTCGACAGCGGCCTTGCTGCTGGTCATGCCGTCGATATCCCCTGTTGGAGCGCCCTTGTAGACGCTTCGTATAAGCTGGGCGACCGCACCCTCTATCTGCGCATGCCCAATTTTCACGGCGCCGATGTGCAGGCCCTGCAGCGCGCTCTCAACGTTTTGGGCTTTGCCTGTGGCGAAGACGACGGCTACTTTGGTCCGCATACCGAGGCCGCCCTGCAGCAGTTCCAGGAAAATGTCGGCCTGTTTGCCGACGGCATGGCCTTCCAGGACACCTACGCCTACATCAACCGCCTGCACCATGTGTGGGAGGGCAAGCCCTCGGTCACCGAAGCCGAGTCCCGCATCGGTTTTGCTCGCGCCGCCAACGTGCTCGAGCGCTTCCAGATTGCCGTTATCGGCGAGGACCCCATCGCACGCAGTGTTGCGTCGCGCATGTGGAATATCGCCACGGCAACGACCGACAACAGCGGCATGATGCTCTGCGACTCCGAGGTCCCAACCGACGTTGACCTGGTACTCGAGATCGCAAGCGACGAGCTGCCCGCCGACGCCGCACCGCGCGCCACGATTGCCCTCGCCGAGTGCCACAACCTGGCCCAGCGCATCCGCACTGCCAATGTCGCCGCGCAGCAGAAGCCGGCACGCATTCGCATTGAGCTCACGGGCATGACGCGCTACAACGGCACCTTCACGGCCAGCGACGCGCAGACACTCGCCGTACGCCTGCTCGATGGCGTTTGCGATGCCCTCGCAGATTAGGTAAACTAAACGAGTTGCTTTTGGGCAACACCACACATTGGGACGTAGTTCAACGGTAGAACTCCGGTTTTTGGTGCCGGCTGTTGGGGGTTCGAATCCCTCCGTCCCAGCCAAAGAAACCACCCTCTCGAACGCATAGCCGATCGGGAGGTTTTTCTTGTGGGCAAGCGGAGGGATTCGAACCCGCAAGGGTGCGGAGCTGAGGAAA
>CABSUD010000204.1:0-3281 GCA_902480795.1 uncultured Collinsella sp.
CAGTTTTCTAATTGCAGATTCTCCCAAGCGGGTGCATAATAGCCATCAGTTTTTGCAGACCTCTGAATCAAACGAGGTCACCGGAAGGAGACTGATTATGAAGCTCAAGAAGCTTGGCGCATTTGCCGCCACGGGCGCCATGGCGCTCGCCCTCGCACTGACGGGCTGCGGCTCGTCCAACGCCACCTCTGGTTCTGATGCCGGTTCCAGCAGCTCTGACGACGCTAAGGTCGAGAAGGTCGACGGCTCCAAGGAGTACGCGCTCGTCAAGGACGGTACACTGACCGTCGGCACCTCTGCCGAGTACGCTCCGTTTGAGTACAAGGATGACAACGGCGATTATCAGGGCTTTGACCTTGAGCTCATCAAGGCTATCGGCGACAAGCTGGGCCTGGATGTCGAGTACGTCAACAACGACTTCGACACACTCGTCCCCGGCGTTGCTTCGGGCGCCAAGTATGACGTCGCCATCGCGGCCATCACGGACACGCCCGAGCGTGAGAAGGAAGTCACTTTCTCTGATTCCTATTACATGGACGATCAGGCTATCGTGACCAAGGTCGATAACACCGACATCACGGCCGACAACTACAGCGAGAAGCTCAACAACGCTGACGCTACCATCATCGTCCAGTCTGGCTCGACCGCCGAGGCCTTTGCCCAGGAGAACTTCCCCAAGGCCAAGATCGTCCCCTACAAGGACGCTACCGAGTGCTTCAGCGCCCTGCAGTCCGATAAGGGCGACGCCGTAGTCACCAACCGCTCCGTTGCCAGCCAGCTGACCGCCGAGCAGTTCAACACCTGCCAGACCATCAAGCAGATCAGCACCGGCGAGGAGTACGCCATCGCCATCAACCAGGGCAACACCAAGCTCAAGGATGACATCAACCAGGCCATCAAGGACCTGACTGATGACGGTACCGTTGACGCCCTCATGGCTAAGTACAACATCAAGTAAAATAGCTACTTGATTGCGCGCGGGCCCTTTCCGTTTTGGCGGAGAGGGCCTTTGCGCTTCTTGAATGGGCGTCATCCCGCCCCGTTATGTCGGCAACTTAAACGTTAGGAGCCACCTTGTCTCGATTGAACCAAGGAGCTACGGGCCAGAGCTATCCACTGCCCTCGATGCTCCAAAAGCTGGCCTGTGCCCTGGCTGTGGCGCTCGCCCTGGTATGCGCGGGGGCCTGCGTGCCCACGACCGCCCAGGCGCTTGAGACCGCAAAGATTACCGCCCGACCCAATACCGGTTCGGGTAGCGATGTGGTCGGCGGCACCGAGACGCGCATTACCTGGGAGGTCCAGGCCGATGCCGATGAGGAGCTGAGCGGTCTTTCTTTGACGTTTGTCGACGGCACGACGTTTGGTACCGATGACACGCGATTGACGATGCTCTCGGGCGAGGACCTCATGGATCGTACGCCCATGAAACCCACGTGCAAGGCTGATGGCCAGACGCTCAAGATTGACTTTGGCGAGACGGCGCCTGCCGGCGGCTTTTTCCGTGTCGAGGTTTACGGCGTGACCTTCCCCGTCGAGGGCGGCGATGAGGCCTTTAGCGGCACCTACACTTTGGCCGATGGCTCGACCAAGAAGATCTCCAAGATTCCGTCGGTGGAGATCAAGGGCGTGACGGCCTTCGATAACTTCCTGGCCGATCTTAAGGAGCAGCCGTGGGTCGAGGCCTGGAACTCCAATATGTTCCTGCGCCTGTTCTTGAACCCGGTCATTTTGGTCCAGAGTCTGCCGATCGTCTTCAAGGGCTTCCTCATGTCGCTCTCGATCGTGCTTGTGGCGTTTCCGCTGGCAATTCCCTTCGGTTTCGCCCTATCGCTCATGCGCATTTCCAAGTCGCGCATCCTGCGCTGCCTTGCCGGTATCTACGTGAATATCATTCGCGGTACGCCGGCGTTCCTGCAGATTTATATCGCGTTCTTCGGTCTGCCGTTGGCCGGCGTCAAGGTTGATGACTACGTGCTCAGCGTCATCGTCATGGCCATGAATTCGTCTGCCTATCTGTGTGAGATCTTCCGTGCCGGTATTCAATCGATTCCCAAGGGCCAAAACGAGGCTGCTCGCTCTCTGGGCATGAATGCCTTCCAGACGCTGCTCTACGTTATGATTCCGCAGACGTTCCGCAATGTTTTGCCTACGCTGACCAGCGAGTTTATCTTGCTTTACAAGGATACGTCGCTGCTTGCGGCCGTGGGCGTGGTCGAGATCGTCATGAACGCCCGTACCATCGTGGCCACGACGGGCTCCATTACACCGTACGTGGTTGCCGCCCTGTTCTATCTGGTCATCACCCTGCCGCTCGCTCGCTTGGTGAGCGGTCTTGAGGCGAGGCTTTTGGGCACGGCCGAGACCAAGAAGAAGCGTCCCGCCAAGAGCGCCGGACAGGTTGTCGCGACGCCTGCCGATCACATCGCCGGTCTGTAAGGAGGTCCTATCATGAGCGAAACCAATAACTCGAACGAGGTCGTCGTCAGCATCAAGAACCTCCAGAAGGCCTTTGGCGACAACGTGGTCCTGCGCGATATCGATCTGGATGTGCACAAGGGTGAGGTCGTTGTGGTCTTGGGCCCCTCGGGCTCGGGCAAGTCGACGATGCTTCGCTGCATCAATCGTCTGGAGCATCCCACGAGCGGCTCGATTGTCGTTGAAGGCGTGGACGTGTGCGCCAAGGGCGTCGACCTTAACAAGGTGCGCACGCATCTGGGTATGGTGTTCCAGCAGTTCAATTTGTTCCCGCACCTCTCAGTCAAAAAGAACGTCATGCTCGCGCAGCAGAAGGTGCTCAAGCGCAGCAAGGAAGAGGCCGAGAAGATTGCCGTCGAGGAGCTGACCAAGGTCGGTCTTGCCGAGCGTATCGACTTTATGCCGAGCCAGCTCTCGGGCGGCCAGCAGCAGCGCGTTGCCATCGCCCGCGCCCTGTCGATGAACCCGCACGTCATGCTCTTTGACGAGGCCACCTCGGCGCTCGACCCTGAGCTCGTGCGCGACGTCCTGGGCGTCATGCGCGACCTGGCGCACGACGGTATGACCATGATCGTCGTGACGCACGAGATGGGCTTTGCCCGCGATGTCGCCGACCGCGTCGTCTTTATGGACGGCGGCGTCATTGTGGAAGAGGGTACGCCGAGCGAGGTCTTCGACCACCCCAAGAGCGAGCGCACCAAGGCGTTCTTGGGCAATATCTCATAGATGATCTGCAGCGTCTCGGAGTGAGAGTTTGCTTGAGCGGGCGGGGTCGTGGCAATGATGCTGCGGCCCCGTTTTGCATT
>CABSUD010000205.1:0-3262 GCA_902480795.1 uncultured Collinsella sp.
GTGCCGGGAAGCGTCCACCACGGTGGGCAAGCACGGTGCCGGCGTTGGGGTTCACCGGCATGATGGGCGCACGGCCAAACAGGCCACCGTACTCGACGCAGTCGCCCACGCCCTTGCCAATGGCGGGAATCACGCGGACGGCCGTGGTCTTGTTGTTGATGACGCCGATGGCCATCTCGTCGGCGATAATGCCGGCGATGGTCTCGACCGGGGTGTCACCGGGGATGGCAATCATGTCTAGGCCAACGGAGCACACGCAGGTCATGGCCTCGAGCTTCTCGAGCGAAAGCGCACCGGCCTCGACGGCGGCGATCATGCCGGCATCCTCGGACACGGGGATAAAGGCACCGGAGAGACCGCCCACGCTGGAGCTGGCCATGACGCCGCCCTTCTTGACGGCATCGTTGAGCATGGCGAGCGCGCAGGTCGTGCCGGGGCCACCGCAGGTGCCCACGCCGATGATCTCGAGGATGCGCGCGACGGAGTCGCCGATGGCAGGCGTGGGAGCCAGCGACAGGTCGACAATGCCCTTCTCGACACCCAGACGATGGGCGGCCTCGCGGCTCATGAGCTCGCCGGCGCGGGTGATCTTAAAGGCGGTCTGCTTAATCTTCTCGGCGACTTCCATCATCGATGCGGAGTCGGGCAGCGTCTCCAGGGCTGCGGCCATAACGCCGGGGCCCGAGACGCCTACGTTGATGACGGCGTCGGCCTCGCCACCGCCGTGAACGGCGCCCGCCATAAACGGGGAGTCCTCGACCATGTTGGCAAAGCAGACAAATTTGGAGGCGCCGACGGAGTCCTGGTCGGCCGTGAGCTTGGCGGCATCGAGGATGGTCTGGGCGGCCATGAGCACGGCATCCATGTTGATACCGGCGCGCAGGCTGGCGACGTTGACGCTGGAACAGACGCGGCTCGTGGTGGCGAGCGCCTGGGGGATGGACTGGATGACGCGGCGGTCGGCGTCGCCGATGCCCTTCTGGACGAGCGCGGAGAAGCCGCCCAGGTAATCGATGCCGAGCGTCTCGGCCGCGCGGTCGAGGGCATGCGCGATGGGGGTGAGGTCCTCATCCTTGCAGCACGCGGCGATCTGCGCCACCGGGGTGACGGAAACACGCTTGTTGACGATGGGGATACCGTACTCGCGCTCGAGGTTCTCGGCGGTCTCGACCAGATGCTCAGCCGTGTGCGTCACGTGGTCGTAGATCTTCGTGCACATGCGGTCGAGGTTCTCGTCACCGCAACCCATGAGCGAAACACCCATGGTGATGGTCCTGATGTCGAGGTTCTGCTCCTCAACCATGCCGCGGGTTTCCGCGATTTCTGCGGGCGTGATCGCCATCCTTGCGCTCCTATCTGCCAAAACGAGCATAGTCTTATCTATTCTAACGTGCCGCACGTGCCAAGTGGCGCATGCGGCACGTTTTGGTGCTCGGTTGTTTCCGTTGTGTTACTGCCCAAAGACCTCTTCGGCGATACGAGCGCTTTCGGCGGCGTCCTTGGCGTAGTAGTCCGCGCCGATCTGCTTGGCGTATTCGGGGGTGAGTACGGCGCCGCCTACGATGATCTTGACGCCCGGCACCTCAGTATGAAGCAGCTTGATGGTCTCCTCCATGGCCACGACGGTGGTAGTCATAAGCGCCGAGAGGCCGACGAGCTTGATGTCGCGTTCCTGTACGGTTTTGAGCACCTCTTGCGGGTCGACGTCGCGGCCTAGGTCAAAGACGGTGTAGCCGTAGTTGTCGAGCAGCATTTTGACGATGTTCTTGCCAATATCGTGGATGTCGCCCTTGACGGTGGCCACGCAGATCTTGCCCTTGTCGGCAATCTCGCCGGCGGGCATCAGGCGCTTGATGGTGTCGAAGCCCACGCGTGCGGCCTCGGCCGAGGCCATAAGCTGCGGCAAGAAGAACTTGCCCTGGTCAAAGAGGACGCCAACCTCGTCGAGGGCGGGGATAAAGTGATTGTTGATGAGGTCCATGGCGTCGTGGTCTGCCAGCAGACGCTCGGTTTCGGCAGCGATCTCGCCTTTGCGGCCCGAGACGACCATGTGGCGGATGGGGTCGTCGTTGCCGTCGGCGCCGGCGGTGCCAGCAGCGGGCGCGGCGTCGGTCGATGCGGCCTGAGCTGCTGCCGGGTTTGCGGCGATCTTATACGGATCGGTCCAGCCGGCGTAGCGCTCGATGTATCCGGTCGAGCCCTCGTCCTCAACGCTCAACACACGATAACTGTAGACGGTATCCATAAAGCGCTTGGAACCCGGGTTCATGATGGGGGCGTCCAGGCCCGCGCCAAAGGCGGCGGCCAAAAAGACCGAGCCCAGCAGCGGGCGGGCAGGCAGGCCAAAGCTGATGTTCGACACGCCGAGTGCGCATTTAACGCCCAGGCGTTCCTTGCACAGGGACATGGCGCGTAGGATCTGCTCGGCCTGGCGTTGATTGGTCGAGGCGGTCATGACCAGGCAGTCGATGAGGATGCGGTCCGGTCCGATGCCGTAGCGGGCAGCCTCGGCCACGATGCGCTCGGCGATGGCGAAGCGAGCCTCGGCGGTATCGGGGATGCCGCCTTCGTCGAGCGTAAGGCCGACAACGTTGGTGCCGTAGTGGGCGACCAGCGGAAGGATCTCATCCATGATCTGCTGCTTGCCATTGACCGAGTTGATGATGGGCTTGCCGGCGTAGCGACGCACGGCGGCCTCGACGGCGGCGGGGTCGGTGGAGTCGATCTGCAGCGGCAGCAGCGTGGAGCCTTGGAGCTGCTCGGTCGCTTGCTGGATGACCTTGACCTCGTCAATCTCGGGCAGGCCCACGTTGACATCCAGGATGTCGGCGCCCTGCTCCTGCTGGCTGATGCCCTGGCTCACGACGTAGCCCAGGTCGCCGTCGCGTAGGGCCTGCTTCAGGCGCTTTTTGCCGGTGGGGTTGATACGCTCGCCGATGACGGCGATCTTGTGGCCGTCGCAGGGGAGGTCCACGACCGTCTGGGCGCTCGTGACCGACATGCTGGGCTTGCGGTGACGCGGGCTGGGCGTGTGGTTGTCGATAAGGGTGCGAAGTGCCGCCATGTGCGTGGGCGTGGTACCGCAGCATCCGCCGACGACGCTCACGCCGTCCTCGATCATGCCGGCGACGGCCTCGGCGTACTCGGGTGCCTGGATATCAAAGACGGTATTGCCGTCATCGTCCACGTGGGGCAGTCCCGCATTGGCCTGCACCATAACGGGCTTGTCGGTAACGGTGAGCATGCGCGCAGCGAGTCCTCG
>CABSUD010000206.1:0-3217 GCA_902480795.1 uncultured Collinsella sp.
ATCAAGGCTCCCGCTCCGGCCGTGGAGGCAGACGAGGACGATTTGGACCTCTAGGCTCGTTAGCCCGTCGATTCGAGTGGCGCTCACCCGTATCCCCCGAGTGGGCGCCTCGATCGAGCAGAGCATTCGTAAACGGTACTGAAGGAACGTGCAAACGAAAAGGAGAACATCATGGCACTCAAACTCGTCGACATCGATGACCGCCTGATCCACGGTCAGGTCGCCACCACTTGGATTCCCGACTTCGGCATCGAATCGGCAATCATTGTCTCGGATAAGGTCGCCAACGACCCCGTCCAGAAGTCCGTCGCCGGCCTCGCCGCCCCCGACATCAAGGTCTCCGTCTTCGGTGTCGAGAAGTTCATTGAGGTCCTCAAGAAGACCGAGCTCAAGAAGGCCACGATGGTGCTCTTCACCAACCCCATCGACGCCCTCAAACTGCACGAGAACGGCTTGCCGTTCGACTACCTGAACGTCTCCGGCATGCGCTTCAACGAGCAGCGTCATCGCCTGCACAAGAACATGTCCGTCACCGCCGAGGAAAAGGCCGCCTTCGAGGAGCTCATTGGCCTCGGCGTCGACTGCTGGATGCAGACCACCACGCGCGATTCCAAGGAGCCCGTGTCCGAGCTCCTCAAGAACTACTAAGTAAGTAACCATCTCCGGGCATGTGAACCCGGGGCGTGCCCATCGGAGGGAACGATGGGCGAATAGGGAAGGAGAGGCTTATGCTTCAGGCACTTCTGCTCGCCATCTGGGCGGGTCTGTGCACTTGGGACCAGTTCGGTCCCCACCTGGGGCTTCCGCAAGCCCCTGCTGGCATCCGTCGGCGTCGGCATCATCCTCGGTGACATGACGACCGCCATCATGATCGGCGCGACCATGGAGCTCATGTGGCTCGGCGTCAACAACATCGGCGCTTATGTTCCGCCGGATGTCATCTCCGGCACCATCGTCGGTGCCGCCCTGGGCATCATGGGTTCCACCGACACCGCCAGCGCCATCGCCCTGGCAGTCGCCATCGGCATCCCCACCGCCACCTTGGTTCAGCAGCTGAACATCTTGGTCATGACCACTAACGTCTCGCTTGTCCACGGTGCCGACAAGGCCATCGAGTCCGGTAAGTTCAACGCCGTCAACAAGTTCTTCTGGACCGGCGCCCTGTGCTTCTTCCTGACCCGCGCCGTTCCCGTCTTCATCGCCACGGGCATCGGCTCCTTCGTGATCGAGGACATCATGGCCTTCCTGCAGAACCAGGTTCCGTGGGTCCTCACCGGCTTCTCCACCGCCGGTGGCATGATGCCCGCCGTCGGTCTGGCCATGCTCCTCACCATGATGATGAAGAAGAACATGTGGATCTTCCTGCTGCTCGGCTTTATCATGGCCGCCTTCCTCAACGTCCCGACCGTGGGCATCGCGCTCGCCGCTTGCGCCGCCGCCGGCGTGTGGGACGTCATTACCGAGGGCCAGAAGAATCAACCCGCCCCTGCCGCCGCCTCTGCCGCCGGCTCCGATGATGACGAGGAGTACGATCTCTAATGGGTAAGATCTCCAACTCCACCCTGAACAAGGTCCTGCTGCGCACCCAGGGTTGCCAATTCGCGCACAACTACGAGCGCATGCAGTCGCTGTCCCTGACCTACTGCTTTGCCCCTGTCCTCGAGGAGCTCTACAAGGACGCCCCCAAGGAGGAGCGCGTTAACGCCATGAAGCGCCACCTCGAGTACTTCAACACCCACCCGCTCGCGATCCCCTTCATCCTTGGCATCACCGCCGCCCTGGAGGAGACCACGGATGAGGATCAGAAGGACACCGTCGTCGGCATCAAGACCTCCCTCATGGGTCCCTTCGCCGGCCTTGGTGACTCCCTGCTGAACCTCACCTGGTTCCCGATCGCCGGCTCCATCGGCGCATCTATGTGCGTCGACAACGGCTCCATTGTGGGTCCGCTCGTGATGTTCTTGCTCATCAACCTGCTGTACTGGCCGCTGAAGTACTTCGGCCTGCACAAGGGTTACGAGATGGGCATGGAGCTCGTCGAGAAGGCGGGCGTCCAGGTCTTCGACCGTCTGGGCAACCTCGCCAACGTGCTGGGCGTCATGGTCACCGGCGGCCTGATCGCCACGACCGTTAAGCTCAAGCTTGCCGTGCAGTTCGCCTTCGGTGAGGGTGACCCGCTGGTGCTCCAGGACCAGCTCGATAAGGTGTTGCCCTTCCTGCTGCCTGTCGTTCTGACTTTCATCTGCTATCGCTTGCTCAAGAAGGGCCAGGGCAAGAACTCCGCCCAGATCATCATCGGTCTGATTGTGTTCTCCCTTGTGTTCGCCGCTATCGGTTTCTACTTCCCGGCGTTCAAGATCTTCGCCTAATCGCGAGCTTATCAAAAGGCAAATCGTTTGATGCCCGCGCCCCGCATGCCGGGCGCGGGCCTCGTTGTCTCATGTGCTCTCCATCGTGCGCGATCGGGGTGCGCTCCATTATGCCCATGTGCCTTTGGCGTATCGCCATCTGGCAAATCCAACTATCGAAAGGATGCCAATGAGAACCGTCCTCGTGCTCATGGATACTCTGCGTCGCGACGTCCTGTCGTGCTACAACCCCGCAACCGACGTCCAGACCCCCAATCTCGATGCCTTTGCCGAGCGTTCCTGCGTGTTCGACAACCACTGGATCGGCTCGGCTCCCTGCATGCCTGCCCGCCGCGACATCCTCACCGGTCGCTACAACTTCCTCGAGCGCCCCTGGGGCCCCATCGAGCCCTTCGATGTGACGCTGCCGGCCTGCCTGCGCGCGAACGGCAACTTCTGCCACATCACCACCGACCACTGCCACTACCTACGCACCGGTGGCGAGGGCTACCTCCAGGAGTTCAACACCTGGGATTACTACCGCGGCCAGGAGGGCGACCCGTGGGTCAGCCGCATCGATGAGCCGAATAACATGCCCGAGACCTTCTACGGGCGCGTGCGCGAGCAGTACCAGAAGAACCGTCAGCTCTGGCCCAACGAAGAGGACATGCCGAGCCCCAAGACCTTCCAGTCCGCCTGCGACTGGATCGACGGCAATGCTGGGGCCGACGACTTCTTCCTTATGGTTGAGGCCTTCGACCCGCACGAGCCCTTCGATGTGCCCGACAAGTACTCGGCGGCCACTTCGACCAGCGCGTCGAGGTTCGAAAGGCTGTAATTCGTGACGTTCGCCTCTCGCATGCGGTCAA
>CABSUD010000207.1:0-3209 GCA_902480795.1 uncultured Collinsella sp.
GATTTGTGTATAAGATCGCGCAAAGCTGGCAACAATACTTCTCGAACAACGTGAAGCCGCCCCGTAGGGCGGCCACCCCAAGAGAGGTGATTCCATGAGAATCGATAAGCTAGCAATGACGTCGCGCGAGGCGCTGCAGACCGCCATGAGCACGGCTGCCGATGCGCAGGCCGGCGCGGTAGAGCCGATTCACCTGCTGTCCGCCCTGCTCGGTGCCGGCGAGCGCAATATCTCCGTGATCATCGAGCGCATCGGTGCCGACCCGGCTCAGCTTGCACGCTCCACACAGGATGCCATCGACCACGCGCCCAAGGTTTCGGGCGAGGGCCAGCAGATGGGCCTGTCCAACGAGCTCGTCCGCGTCATCGAAAAGGCCGAGAAGAAGGCCACCAAGATGGGCGACAGCTTTGTGGTGACCGAGCATCTGCTGATGGCGCTTGCCGAGGACAAGGGCGAGGCCGGCCGCGTGCTGCGCGACGCCGGCGTCACCAAGGAGCGCATCGAGCAGGTCTACGAGGAGCTGCGCGGCGATGACCGCGTGACGTCTGCCGAGGACAAGACGCAGTTTGAGGCGCTGGAGCAGTACGGTCGCAACATCTGCGATCTGGCCCGCGCCGGCAAGCTCGACCCGGTCATCGGCCGTACCGACGAAATTCGTCGTACCATTCAGGTCCTGTCCCGTCGCACCAAGAACAACCCCGTGCTCATTGGCGAGCCAGGTGTCGGCAAGACGGCCATCGTCGAGGGCATCGCCCAGCGTATCGTGGCCGGCGACGTGCCGAGCACCCTGCGCGACCGCGACCTCATCGAGCTCGACATGAGCGCTCTGGTCGCCGGTGCCAAGTACCGCGGCGAGTTCGAGGACCGCTTAAAGGCCGTGCTCAAGGAAGTGCAAAAATCGGAAGGCAAGGTCATCCTGTTCATCGATGAGCTCCACACCATCGTGGGCGCGGGTGCCACCGAGGGCTCCATGGACGCCGGCAACATCCTCAAGCCGGCGCTCGCCCGTGGCGACTTGCACGCAATCGGCGCGACTACGCTCGATGAGTACCGCAAGTACATCGAGAAGGATGCGGCGCTCGCGCGTCGTTTCCAGACCGTGATGGTGAGCGAGCCCACCGTCGAGGACACCATCTCGATCCTGCGTGGCCTTAAGGAGAAGTACGAGATCTTCCACGGCGTGCATATCACCGATAGCGCGCTCGTGGCCGCCGCCGACCTCTCCGATCGCTACATCGCTGACCGCTTCCTGCCCGACAAGGCCATCGACCTGGTCGATGAGGCCGCAAGCCGCCTGCGCATGGAGCTCGACAGCATGCCGGTCGAGATCGACGCCACCACGCGTCAGCTCACTCAGCTGCAGATCGAGGAGCAGGCGCTCATGAAGGAGACCGACGACGCCTCCAAGGAGCGTCTGGAGGCCCTGCGCCAAGAGATCGCCGAGGTCCAAGAAAAGCTCAACGTGCAAAAGGCTGGCTGGCTCAACCAGAAGAACGCCATCGACCACGTGCAGGAGCTCAAGGGTCAGCTCGACGAGGCCAAGAGCGAAGAGGAGCGCGCGACGCGCAACGGCGACCTGGGCCGTGCGTCCGAGCTGCGCTACTCCGTGATTCCGGGTCTGCAGCAGCAGATTCAGGATTCCGAGGCCGCGCTCGAGGCGCAAAAGCAGCAGGACGGCGAGGGCCTCAACGAGCAGGTGACCTCCGATGAGATCGCCGAGGTCGTGAGCGCCTGGACCGGCGTGCCCGTGTCCAAGATGATGCAGGGCGAGCTCGACAAACTCAAGGGCCTGGAGGGCGAGCTACATAAGCGCGTCATCGGCCAGGACGAGGCCGTGTCCGCCGTGGCCGCAGCCGTGCGCCGCAGCCGTGCGGGTCTCTCCGATCCGGACAAGCCCATCGGCAGCTTCTTCTTCCTGGGCCCCACCGGCGTGGGCAAGACCGAGCTCGCCAAGGCGCTGGCCGAGTGCCTGTTCGATGACGAGCGCGCGCTCGTGCGTATCGACATGTCCGAGTACATGGAGAAGTTCAGCGTCCAGCGTCTGATCGGTGCGCCCCCGGGATACGTGGGCTACGACGAGGGCGGCCAGCTTACCGAGGCCGTGCGCCGTCGTCCGTACTCCGTGATCTTGCTCGACGAGATGGAGAAGGCTCATCCGGATGTCTTCAACGTGCTGCTGCAGGTGCTTGACGACGGTCGTCTGACCGACGGCCAGGGTCGCCAGGTGTCCTTCAAGAACACGATCATCATCATGACGAGCAACGTGGGCTCCAAGGCTATTGCCGAGCTTTCGGGCAAGGACGAGGAGGAGATGCGCCATCAGGTCGACGCGGCCATGGCTCAGACCTTCCGCCCCGAGTTCCTCAACCGTATCGACGATATCGTGGTGTTCCATCCACTCGGTATGGCGCAGATCGAGAAGATCGTCGACATCCAGCTCGCCGACGTCCGCGCGCGTCTGGCCAAGGAGCGCATGACGCTTGCCATCACCCCGGCGGCCAAGCAGATGCTCGCCGTGGGTGGCCTGGACCCCGTGTTCGGTGCCCGTCCGCTCAAGCGCCTGGTTCAGCGCGAGGTCGTGGATGCCATCGCCGCCGCTATCATCGACGGCACGGTGCGCGAGGGCGATCAGGTGACGGTCGATGCCGACAAGGACGGCGGCTTTACCGTCGTGTGCGACAACACGCCGGCGGCCACCTACGAGGTCCCCGACGCCGAGTAGGTTTTGGGCCATGCCTTAAAATCTACCAGCCGTCTCTAAACGCCAAGGGCGGCGGATCCAATTGGGTCCGCCGCCCTTTTTCGTGCGACAATCGATGATATTGAACGGATGCGATGCGAGGAGCTATGCAGATGAAAGACGAGATCAAGACAAGCGCGCCGGCGACCGATGCCGCACCCGCCGCACCCAAGCCTGTGCCTAAGCCGGCGCCCAAGCCGCGCGACCCCTACATCCGTGCCGAGAACGAGGACGATGACGGCTACGATCCCTACAGCGATCGCCGCCCCGAGCGCGAGCCGCTGTTCGAAGCCGACCCCTGGCGCTAGTTGCATCAAGTAGCTAATTTGGCGATGATTTCCTGGGACGGGGTAGTCAAAAAAGTCCCGTCCCAAATCGACTGTCCAGGGAGTCGCATTCGAGCTTGGTTGCCCTCTCAGCCACTCGGCATCCTTCGAGCAGTAATAGTGAAAAAAACTTGCTTAAGTGT
>CABSUD010000208.1:0-3167 GCA_902480795.1 uncultured Collinsella sp.
CGGCGGGGGAGCACGATAACCTGGACGCCTCGATTGACTATGGCTCGGTGTGCCACGATGTTGATGGCTATCTGCGCGAGCATACGTTTAAACTCATCGAGGCGGCGGCCGAGGGTGTGGCCCAGATGCTGCTGCGCCGCTATCCCTCGCTGCTTGGTGTGCGCATAAAGCTCGATAAGCCTTGGGCTCCCGTCGGTCTTCCCCTGGCAAGCTGCGGCGTCGAGATCGAGCGCGTGCGCTAGTCGACGCTAGAGCTTGTTGAGGGGTGGCTGCTTGAGCCGCTGCGACAGAGCTCTATTGTTGGGGCAGTACGTGTCGAGCAGGGCGTGAAACCGCTGATTGTGGCTTGGCTCGAGCAGATGGACGAGCTCGTGGGCGACAACCATGTCGAGACACTCGATGGGATAGGCGGCAAGTTCGCGTGCGATGCGAATGGCGCCGGATTTGGGCGTGCATGAGCCCCAACGCGTTTTCATGCTACGTACGGAAACGCGGGAAACGGCGACACCCATTGCGATTTCGTACGCGCGCACCATATCGCGCAGCGCCGTGGTGACCTCGGATGCATAGAGTTGGTCGATGCGGGTCTGGAGCTCATCGGACGTCAGGCCGTCGAGGGTTGCGCGCCGCTTGGCCTGTGGGCGTTCGTTCGATTTGTCGGCACCTATAAAACTTGCGAAGGTGGCCTGCTTGGGCCGCGGTGCGGGTGATGCAAAGTTGTGATCGAGCGCATCTTGTACCGTGATGGGCTTGCCCCAAAGTGCAATGATGGACGAGGGGCTGAGCGGCTCTCGTGCCGTCGCCTGACGTTGCTCGGGCTGGGCAAGTCGACCGATAATCCAGGTGCTGTTGCGCTTCACAAACGCTTCGATACGCTCGCGGCTGGCGCCGAACGGTGCGCTGGCGTGGACCTCACCGCTCGATGTGACGCGCAGGTTGAAGTTTTTGACGCGCTTTTTGGTAACGACGACGGGGATGGGAGTCCCATCCGGTTGGGGTAGGAAAAGCGTAAATTGCTGCGTCAAAAGTGGTCCTTCAGATTGGGGACGGGCCGGCATGTCGACCGTTCGGCATGCCGGCCCGCTCAAGGGATGTGAAATTAATAACGCTCAAAGAAGGCAAGGGCATTATCGCTGCAGAGCTTCTGCATCACGGTCTTGCCAAAGTGCTTGGAGAGCATGTTCTGGAACTCGGGCATCTTGCTGGCATCGGAGAGGAAGGCGGGCACCGTGGCACCGTCCCAGTCGCCGCCGAGCGCGATGGCGTCCTCGCCGCCCAGGTCGAGCCAGTGCTCGATATGTGCCGCCAGCTGGTCGAAGGTGACGTCTGCGGCTGTCTTGTCGGTTGCGTCGTTGGAAAGGAACTCGCTGCAGTAGTTGAGGCCGACGATACCGCCCATGTCGCGAATGGTGCGGAACTGGTCGTCGGTGAGGTTGCGCTTAACGCCGCAAACTGCACGGGAGTTGGAGTGGCTGGCGACGAAGGGACGTGTGGCGTGGGCGACAACCTCGTCAAAGCACTCATCGTTGAGGTGGGAGACGTCAAGCACCATGCCGGCGTGCTCCATCTGCGTAAGTGCCTCGATGCCGGCGGCGGTGAGGCCGGCGTGGGTATCGTGTCCGCTCGCGAGCGGTCCCTGCGCATTCCAGCTGAGCGATGACATGAGTACGCCCAAGCTCTTGAGCACCTCGATCAGCGCGGGGTCCTCGGCAAAGAACGTGGCGTTTTCGATGGTGTGGATGCAGGCGACCTTGCCGTCTTTGAGCGCGGGGCGAATGTCTGCCGCGCCGCGTACGTTGACCATGCGGTCGTGGTTGAGCATTGCCTGGCCGCTCATATGCGCCATGATCTGCGCCTGGAAGCGCGCGGCGTGGGCGGTGGGAATCTCATCGGGGACAAACGTGGCGAAGCACTGTGCCCATGGCGTGTTGCCGATCTTTGCGAGCGAGATGGCGCAGGCGTTGCCCTCGATGAGGTCGAAATCTTGCGGATGCGTTTCGTCGCCGGGGAAATAACCGTCGGTGCCGGCGGTAAAGCGCAGGTCGAGATCGAGCGTGGCCCAGCCGATGCGGTCGGCGGTGTCGCAGTGTAGGTCAAATACGGGATATGCCATGGTTCCTCCGGTTGCAGCGTTTCTTTGCAAACTGTCTTTGAATTGTATGACTAGGGTATAGTTAGCGCCATATGTTCACGGCGGCCCGCGTTGTGCGCCGCCCTTATCACGGAGGTTACCATGTCCAACCAGGGCAAGAAGGTCAAGACTCATTATCGCGGCACGCTCGACGACGGCACGCAGTTCGATAGCTCCTACGATCGCGGCGAGCCGCTGGAGTTCACCTGCGGCGCCGGTCAGATGATCAAGGGCTTCGACGCCGCTGTTGTCGACATGCAGGTGGGCGAGAAGAAGACCGTGCACATTCCTGCTGCCGATGCCTACGGCGAGCACAATCCCGAGATGGTTATTACCTTCCCGGCCGAGCAGGTTCCCAACATCGAGCAGATCGAGAAGGGCATGAAGCTCTTCCTGTCCACGCCGAGCGGCATGCCTGTCCCCGCCGTCGTCATCGACGTAACGCCCGAGGCTGTGACGCTCGATGCCAACCACGAGCTTGCCGGCAAGGACCTCAACTTTGATATCGAGCTCGTCGAGGTCGAGGGTTAGAGCATGCCTGAGCGCTTGGTTTCGACGACATGCTTGGGAAATCTCAACGATCCGTCCTATGAACTTCTGCTTCGCCGGAAGCTGGGCGGCGTCTTTGAAGTTGACGAGCTACTGCTCGATTGGGACCAGGCTGATGTATGCGCGTTTGTGGGCGTGACGGAGCTGGGGCGCACGGTCGATGTTCGGCTGGATACTGCCGACGGCGGTCGTTTTGTCGACGGCGACGTGCTCGCCGTCGACCGTTCGGGCGTGGTGCCCGTGGCGGTTGTCGTGCGCCTGCGCAGCGCCGAGGTTTATTTGGTCGAAGTTGACCGCATGGACCCGATTGCGCTCGCGCATGCGTGCTGGGAGATCGGCAATATGCATGCGCCGCTTTTTCGAGGCGATTCGGACGAGTATACCGTGCGCATGTATACGCCGGTGCAGCCTGTTTTGGGCCGCATGCTCCGGGGCGTCGAGGGCGTTCGGCTCTCGACGGTTACCCGTGAACTCGATTCGGACCGGC
>CABSUD010000209.1:0-3153 GCA_902480795.1 uncultured Collinsella sp.
GAGCGAATGTACGATACGGGATCGACAACGTTTATGCTCGTCTGCACCATGCTCGTGTTTTTAATGACGCCGGGTCTGGCGTTTTTCTATGGCGGCCTGTCCAGGCGCAAAAATGTCATCAACACCATGCTTATGTGCTTTGGCGCCATTGGCCTGGTCGGTGTGCTGTGGATTGTCGCCGGCTGGTCGCTGGCCTACGGCGGCGACGGTTCCAGCCCGTTTATTGGAGGCCTTGACCAGCTGCTGTGCCTGCCGGTGCTCGGCCAGGTGCTGCAGGCGGCCGAGGGCAATGCCGCGGACGGTGCCGTCTACCCTCAGGTCATCAACATCGCCTTCCAAATGGCTTTTGCCATGATCACTGCCGCTATCGTCACGGGCAGCCTGGCCGGCCGCGTCAAGTTTGGTGCCATGACGGCCTTCCTGGGCATTTGGCTGCTTGTGGTCTATGCGCCGCTTGCCCACATGGTTTGGGGCGGCGATGGCTCCTTTATCGGTGACATTATCGGCGCACTCGACTTTGCCGGCGGCGACGTGGTGCACATTTCGTCGGGTCTCACGGGTCTGATTCTCTGTTTAATGCTCGGCCGTCGTCGCGGCTTTGGCATGGTGAGCTATCGTCCGCATAACGTGCCGTTTGTGGCGCTGGGCGCCGGGCTGCTTTGGTTTGGCTGGTTTGGCTTTAACGGCGGCAGCGAGTTTAAGGCCAATGCCGTGGCGGCACTCGCCATCCTCAACACCGTGACGGCCAGCGCGGCGGGCATGGTCTCGTGGCTTGCCGTCGAGCGCGTGCATACCGGTCGCCCCACGCTGGTGGGTGCCAGCACCGGTCTGGTTGCGGGCCTTGTGGTGGTCACGTCGGGCGCGGGCTTTGTCGAGCCGTGGGCGGCGCTGGTCATGGGCCTGATCGTGTCTCCCGTCTGCTACTTGGCCATCAGCCATCTCAAGACCAAGTTCGGCTACGACGATGCGCTCGACGCGTTCGGTTGCCACGGCATTGGCGGCATCTTGGGCGGCGTACTCACGGGCCTGTTCTGCGTGCCGGAGCTCTCGTGGACCGGTAAGGGTGGCCTGTTCTACACGGGCGACGTGTCGCTGCTTGTCTCGCAGATTTTGGGCATTGTGGTGACGGTCGCTATTGTACTGGTGCTCGACTTGGTGATCGCCGCGGTGGTCAAGGCGCTGTTCCACGGCAGCCTGCGCGTGGACGAGGCCGACGAGGCGCTGGGCTTGGATACGAGTCAGCACGGCGAGAGCGCATATCCTTCGTTCTCCGGGCTCGATTAGCAGCTTTCCCAGGCTCCGCACCTTGCCGCTCAATCGTCGCTCACGTACTTAAGTACGCTTCGCTCCTCTTTCACGGCAATCTGCGGCACTTGGGAAACCTGCTAAGACCAGTCAGTTGAACTTTTTGATCTCTGAGGTTGGTTTGCGGTATTTGGAAAACCCGTGCCACATGAATGAGCGGTTCATTTCTTTATTAAAGAGAGGAATTCACTATGAAGAAGATTACGGCGATCGTTCGTGCCGAGAAGCTTGAGGTTCTTAAAGACGCGCTGTTTGCTGCCGATGTTCGCGGTATGACTATCAACCAGGTGCAGGGCTGCGGTGCACAGCATGGCTGGAAGGAATACGTGCGCGGCAACGAGTTGCTTGTCAACACGATCCCTAAGGTGCAGTTCGCGCTCATTTGTGCCGATGAACATGTTGACGGCATTGTCGACATCATCTGCAACGCCGCCCGCACCGGTGCCGTCGGTGACGGCAAGATTTGGGTCGAGCCGGTCGAAGAAGTTATCCGTATCCGCACCGGCGAACACGGCCCCGCCGCGGTGTAGAATCGACCGCCTGCCATCCGCAACGTTAAAATGCTGCAATGAGGCACAAGACTTGCGTTTCGGATGGACGGATTATGGGTCGTAATAAATATCCCGAGGAGACGGTCGCGAAGATCCTCGACGCGGCGCTGGAGCTATTCTGCACACAGGGTTATGAGGGGACGAGCATTCAAGATATCGTCGACCGCCTCGATGGCATGACCAAGGGCGCTGTCTATCATCACTTTAAGAGCAAAGAAGAGATTTTCAACGCCGCATTTGATCGGGCAATGGCTCCGATTGTTGAGCGCCGTCGCTCAACGCTTGGTATTGGTAATATGACCGGAGCCCAAAAGCTCAAGCGACTGTACGCGCCCGAGTCCGTCGTTCCACAAATTGAGCTATGGGCACGCATGCATCCTGCGGCGGATCCGGTAAAAAGCTCGCGGCTGCTGGCGATGCAGTACCAAGGTTCGTTTGACGAGTCGGCCGATGGCTATCTCTTGCCAGTGATCGAGGAGGGCGTCGCCGACGGCTCCATTGCGTGCGAATGCCCGCGCGAAGCGGCGGAGGCCGTATCGTTGTTGGCGAATCTTTGGCTGCTGCCGCTGTTCCGTCCACTCGAGACCAAGGATCGAATGCTCGCTCGCGCTCAATGTTTGGCGCAGATGGCTGCTGCGGTGGGACTCGATTTGGGGGAAGAAGTGCTTCAGACAACGGCGCTGATTTGGGACGTATGGGACCGTTCCGGGTGGTAATATAGATACCAACGGTATGTAATTGATTTGCGAGGGTAGCCACGGCTGCCCTTTTCAAGTCATTAAATACATACTATCGGTATGTATTTGGGGGCAGGCTTATGGCTGGGATGCGAAGAATTAGCGTTTCGTTGGCGCCAAAAACAGTGCGATCTATCAGGCTTTTTGGCCTTCTTGTTGCGCAGCTGTGCGCGTATTCGATGTTATCGGCACTGTGCTTTGCGTGCCCGCTTTACTTGTTCGATTGCAGCGGCTCATCAACGTTATATGGTGCCGTCGCGGCGATAGCGTTCGTGCAGGGCGTGCGACTCCGGCTGGCGGAATCTTGGCGGATCGCGGGAGACATCGCGGGGTTCTTGTGGTGCTCGGCATTGTTCTGATGGCTGCATCACTGTTGTTTATCCCCATGAAGCGTTCGCTGCCTCTTGCCGTTGTCGTGGTAGCAATGCTTTGCGTCCAATATGGTATCCAATCGCTGCTGAAACCGATGCTTCAAATTGAGACGGTGCGCATGACGGGCCCAGAAAAGGTTGAGCGTGCCACTGCGCTGGTCTCGCAGATAACCATGGCGAGCAATATCT
>CABSUD010000210.1:0-3147 GCA_902480795.1 uncultured Collinsella sp.
ATCGGGACGGAAGTGTCCGATCTGGTCCCAAGAGAATATCTTTTTGCGCGGCAGGGCAAACTTGTAGCCAATAGCGGTATGCGTGCCCTCGTAAACCTTCTCGTATACGTAGTTCGAGATAAACAGGTCGACGCGCTGGTCGCGCTCCTCAAAGCCACGCAGAATCGACAGCATGGTCGAAAGAGCCGCGCCGTCAAGCCAGTCGTCCGAGTCGACAACCTTGTAGTAGGTGCCCTGCGCCTCGCGCAGACCCGAAAGGACGGCAATACCGTGACCGCCATTCTCCTGGTGCACCGCGCGGATGATTCCAGGAAAACGGGCCTCCCACTCGTCGGCCTTGGCGGCCGTCTCGTCCTTGGAGCCGTCGTCCACCACGATAATCTCGATATCGGTGGCGTAATTGCTCCCCTCCAAGATGGAGGTGATGCAATGGTCCATATCCTTGGCGGCGTTATACGAGGGAATACCGAATGTTATGACTTTATGCATGGCAGGCGATAATCTCATCCGAAAGATCGAGGGCGGAATTGGTCACGGCGTCCATATCGTAGTAACGATACTCGGCCAGACGACCCACCGGGTGGAAGTTCGTCAGGTTCTGGACGCGCTCAAGATAGCGCTCATAGAGCTCACGGTTCTCGGGCTCAAGAATGGCGTAGTACGGCGTCTCGCCCGAGCCGGGCGTATAGGCCTTGGAGTACTCCTTCATGATGGTGGTCTTGCCGGGCAGGACCTGACCGGTCATGTTCTTGAACTCGGTGATGCGCGTGTAGTCCTCGCTCGTGGTGTAGTTGACGGTGCCCACAGGCTGGAACTGGTCCATATCGAGCGTCTCGAACTTCATGTCGAGCGTACGGTACGGCAGGGCGCCCAGGTCGAGATTGAACAGCTCGTCGAGCGGACCGGTGTAGACGATCTCGCCGCCATAGACCTTGCCGTCGATCTTGACGGTGGTCTCGTCGATCTCGAAGAGGTCGCGGGCGTCCACGTCGCAGAACACATCAATCAGATCGTGGTCGAGCATGTGCTCGAACAGTGCGGTATAGCCGTCCTGCGGCATGCCCTGGAAGGGAGCCTGCGGGAAGTAGCGGTCATCATCGCCCACAAAGACGGGAACGCGGCCGGTGATCGAGGGGTCGATCTGATCGGGCGTCTGGCCCCACTGCTTCATGGTGTAATGCAAAAAGACGTTCTCGTAGACGTAATCGGCGACCTCGGCAAGATCCGGGTCGTTCTTCTTGCGCAGCTCCATGATGGGCACCTTGACGTCCTTGCCAAAGGTCTCCACGAGCTTCTGATACAGCTCCTCGCCGCGCTCGTCACCAAAGGCGAGCTTGAGACTCGCATGGTTGAAGGGCACGGGCATAAGGGCACCGTTGATGTTGGCGAGCACCTTGTGCTGATAATCCGTCCACTTGGTAAAGCGCGACAGGAAATTGTGCACGCGCTCGTTAAAAGTGTGATAGATATGCGGACCGTACTCGTGGATCAGGATTCCGGCCTCGTCAGTGCAGTCATAGGCATTGCCCGCAATGTGGCTACGGCGCTCCAAAACGGCGACACGATAGCCGATGGTCTCGGCAAGACGGCGGGCGCAAACGGCACCGGCATATCCAGCACCGACGACAATCATGTCGTACGCGCCGGCGTTAAAGCCTTCAGGCAGGCCTGAGGTAATCTGCATCGATACTCCTTGTCAAAAGCCACGGGCTCGTTAGCTGGGCTTTTCTCGAACATTCTTCGAGACATATTTATCAGAGCGATTATAGCGCTAATGCGTCCTATAATGAGCTTGCCACACAAGGAAAGCTCAAGCACCGCGGCGTACATAATTGAAAGGTAAACCCGCTAGCAGCGGGTTTATTCGTGAACAGCCGGGCGCCTGGAGCTTAGCGAAACGCTTGTAAGGAGTAACATGAGCGATTTCCTTAACCGTATGAAGTCTGCCGCCAAGGCCGACCTTAAGACGATCGTCCTGCCCGAGGGCGAGGATCCGCGCACCATCGTCGCGGCCACCAAGATCATCGAGGAGGGTCTGGCCAAGATCGTCATCCTGGGCAACCCCGACGAGATCGACGTTCCCGGCGCTACCGTCATCGACCCGCGCAATGCCGAGAAGCACGAGGAGTACGCGCAGAAGTTTGCTGAGCTCCGCGCCAAGAAGGGCGTTACCATCGAGCAGGCTCGCGCCCAGGTGATGGACGCCACCTACTTTGGCACCATGATGGTCAAGATGGGCGACGCCGACGGCCTGGTCTCCGGCGCCTGCCACTCCACCGCCGACACCCTGCGCCCTGCGCTTCAGATCCTCAAGACCGCCCCGGGCACCAAGCTGGTCTCGGCCTTCTTCGTGATGTGCACCGACACCCCGCAGTTCGGCACCGACGGCACGCTGATCTTCGCCGACTGCGGCCTCAACATCAACCCGTCCTCCGATGAGCTCTCCGAGATCGCCATCGCCTCCGCTCACTCCTGGTCCACCTTCATGGGCAACGTTGAGCCGCACGTGGCCATGCTCTCCTACTCCACCATGGGCTCCGCCGGCGGCGAAGTCGCCAAGAAGGTCCAGGAGGCCGTGAAGTTCTGCAAGGAGAAGGCTCCCGAGCTCGCCATCGACGGCGACCTGCAGCTCGACGCCGCTATTGTCCCCACCGTCGCCCAGCTCAAGGCTCCCGGCTCCTCCGTTGCCGGCAAGGCCAACGTGCTCGTGTTCCCCGACCTCGAGGCCGGCAACATCGGCTACAAGCTGGTCCAGCGCTTCGCTGGCGCTGACGCCTACGGCCCCATCCTGCAGGGCATCGCCAAGCCGGTTAACGACCTTTCGCGCGGCTGCTCTGCCGACGACATCGTGGGTGTCGTGGCCATCACCGCCGTCCAGGCTCAGATGGCTGAGTAGCTGACGTATCCCCTCGGGACCCTACAGGGTAAAGCTCTGAAAACGTCCTCGGACATGCATGAAACCCCCGCTGCGCACTTCGTGCGGCGGGGGTTTCATGCGTCCTGCGGAAAGTTTTCAGAGCTTTACCCTGTAGGGTCCCTGCCGTCACATGGCATTCAGGGCATCTGGAGTGGACGGCGGCTTGGCTACGAGCTTGGGCTGAAAATCTGAATGGATGGGTGCCGTTGCTGGGAGCGCAGGCGTTGCTG
>CABSUD010000211.1:0-3113 GCA_902480795.1 uncultured Collinsella sp.
TGCCGAAATTAACCTGTCCCTTTTTGGCATGTTTTAGGCGAGATAGTCTTGAATCAAATCGCAGATGGCTCGGGCGTCGTTGATGTTGATGGCTCGGGTCGCAAAGCCGGCATCGAATGCCTGACGTGCCAGGGCTTCGTTGCAGGCAAGGGCCAGCGTGTGACCGTCGACCAGGTCGAGCGAGCTCTTGCCGCGCAGACGGTCGACACCCGATCGCGCGACGACGATGTTGTCGAACCCCTCGGTCTTGTAGCCCTCGATGATCACCACGTCGACATCGTTGTAACGCGACAGCAGCTCGCGCGCGGGCATCTCGTCCTCCTCGCGCGTGTCGGCGTACTCCGCCCAGCGCGTGGCACAGATGAGGCCCACATGCTTGGATCCGGCCTGGTGATGGCGCCAGGTGTCCTTAGCGGGCACATCGATATCAAAGCCGTGGTGCCCGTGATGCTTGAGTGAACCCACGCGCAGGCCGCGGCGGGTGAGCTCGGCGATAACCTTCTCGACGAGCGTGGTCTTGCCCGAGTTTTGGTAGCCGATAAACGCGATCGCGGGGACGGCCGGGGCCGGAGCTGCGGGCGCGACGGCGACGGGTGCGCTCGCGGGTGCGTTGCCCGCGGCTCCCACGGCCTCAACAGCAGCGGCCTGACGCTCTGCGCGATCCCACACACCCGAGCGGCCGCCCTCCTTGTGTAGCAGGCGCACGTCGACGATTTCCATGCCGCGGTCGACCGCCTTGCACATGTCGTAGATCGTTAGGCACGCGGCACTCGCGCCGGTCAACGCCTCCATCTCAATACCCGTCTTGCCCGTCACGCCCGCCGTGACCAGCACGTGAAAGCCAACCTGCCCGTCCGCGCGCGCCGGCGCCCAGCCCTCGGGCACGTCATCGACAGGCGTCCCCGCCGCAGCGATGGGTGCAATGTCGCACTTGCTCTTGGTAATGAGCAGCGGATGGCACATGGGGATGATGTCGCTCGTGCGTTTGATGGCCATGATGCCCGCCACGCGCGCGCAAGCGAGCACGTCGCCCTTTTTGGCGCGGTCCTGCAGCACCATGGCCTGCGTCTCGGGGTGCATGAGGATGGTGCCCTCGGCGATGGCGATGCGATGGGTCTCGGCCTTGTCGGACACGTCGACCATGCGTACCTCGCCCTTGGCGTCCACGTGCGTCAGCTTGTCGCGACGGGCGTCACGAGCGGGCTCGGTGGCAGCGCTGGCAGTCGGCTGCGCGGACGCGTCGGTGTTGCCAGCATTCGCCGCAGCCGTGACTTTGTGGGCAGATATCGCGGCCCTGCGAGCGGCCTTGGTGGCATCGGCGTACCTGCTCTTGGCCATATGATCATCCTCCGATTTGGGACATAAATCGTTGCGTGCCCTCAATTATCGCGTGTTCCTGCGGTTTGTGGGCCACGGCATCGCGCCAAATCGAAAGTACCTGCATATCATCACCACGGCGCAGGGCGTCGCGCACCGAATACTCGGCATCGCTGAACAGGCACGGACGCACGTTGCCATCGGCCGTCAGGCGCAGACGGTTGCAATTCGCGCAAAAATGATTGGACATGGCGCTAATAAAGCCGACCGTTCCCGCCGCACCCGGAAAGTGCCAATAGCGCGCAGGGCCCGCGCCGGCAGGAGCGTCGTTGATGTCGAGCGGCTCGAGCTCGCCCAGTCCCGCCGCGGCGGCCCCGGCATTGATGCGCGCCCGCAGCTCGTCGCTCGGCACGGTATCGCTTGCGTCCCACAGCTCGGGATTGAGCGCGGGCGCATGCGGGTCCACAGCGCAATGCGAGCTCGTGTGCTCGTCGCCAATGGGCATGTATTCGATAAAGCGCAGGTGGATGGGGCGGTCGAGAGTGAGCCGCGCGAGGGCCGCCACATCCTGGTTGAGCCGGCGCACAACAACGCAGTTGACCTTAACGGGCTCAAAGCCCCAAGCCAGCGCCGCGTCGATACCGGCCATGGTCTGCTCGAGCCGGCCCAGGCGCGTGATCTTTCCAAAGAGCGTAGGATCGAGCGTATCGAGCGAGATGTTAACGCGGTTAAGCCCCGCGTCTTTGAGCTGCGGCGCCAGCTTGGGCAGCAGGGCGCCGTTGGTGGTGAGCGAGATGTCCTCGATCTGCGGGATCGCGCGGATGTCACGAATAAGCGGGATGATACGGCGGCTGACCAGCGGCTCGCCGCCCGTCAGGCGTACGCGGCGAATACCCTCCCCCGCCACCAGGCGCACAAAGCGGGCGATTTCCTCGGCACTGAGCAGCTCGTCATGCGCGCGGGGCGCCACGCCATCGGCCGGCATGCAGTAAATGCAGCGGAAATTGCACTTGTCGGTAACGGCAATGCGCAGGTAGTTGATATCGCGGCCAAAGCCGTCATGTTGCACGCGCCCGTCCACGCAGCCCTCCCCTCACGCGGCGTTTTATTCTTCGGAAAACATAATACCCCACGAGAGAATCATGCCGACACCCGTACGACAGGACAGGTCGCTTCGAGCAAAACCGGCTTCCCAAGCCCATCCTCAGCATACAAACCATCACAACATTCGATGCTTTTCCCGTTTTTGGCAATAAACGTCGAATGTTGTGATGGTTTGCCCGCCCACGGCACCCCGTAGAAGGACCAAAGCGCCCCTAAAGGCCGCCGTCCCAGTGTCGAATCACGAATTCTCGCAGGTCGTTCTGACGTTTCTGAAACACCTCGCTTCGGTCGCACTTGAGACCCATAGCAAGCGCGATGGCGTTCATCGCCCGGTGCAATTGCAGCTGGTGGGCAAACTGAGTCCCGGTGAGGACGATCATCCTAAGGCCCAGCGCGCTCAGTACGGTCATACGCTCCGCATCCGACGCGCTGCGCTGTTTATCAAGATGGTCCGAGCCGTTGTATTCAATCCCCGTACCGCTCGCAGGCGCATATACGTCGATCTCGAAATACCCGGCCTTTGCGAGATATTTGAACTCGCTGGGAACATCGACCCGATGGTTGAGCTCGATCTTGGTGTATCCCAGCCCTCCCTGGGAACGTTTTGCTACGACCATGATTGCGGTAGCCGTCTCCATGGGCGACCGCGCGCCATCGTGCACGCGCCTGAGCACGGCGGCCGCGCGTATAGC
>CABSUD010000212.1:0-3097 GCA_902480795.1 uncultured Collinsella sp.
CCAGAGCTTCGCTGACGCCGCAGTCCGACACCGCACAACGGCCGTCATAGGCGGCAACGAGCTGCTTGCGGAACCATTGTTGCCCCAATCGCTCGCGCCTTAACGCATAGCGGACCTTTTCGTCGTCGGTCGCACCCTGTCCGGCAAACTCAATATCGACGGGCATGCGCTTCAGATAACTCATGTCGGGTGCAAAACGTGGGTCCGGTCCGCCTTTATGAACAGGACCGTGCAGAACAAACCATCCGTTTTCGGGCTCGAACCGCTCAACAAACGCAAGGCCGAGCACCTTATAGCCCACCTCGGTTGCAAATATGACTCCGACTGGGACGCCACATTCCATGCAGTTGAGCATTTTACGGTTGTAATTCTGGTCTCGAAAACCAACGGTACCCGGCGCTTGAACCGAGTACTTAATGACCCACGTACCATCGTCCAAATAGAGCGGAGGCACATCGGTGTAGAAGCTCTTTTTGGAGTTATGGACCGAGAGCGCAAAGATCTTATTGGGATCTTGCTTCACCCGATCCTGGCCCGGCCAGAAGATCCCTGAATCCCGCGTTACGGGAAAGAAGTCCGAGCCAATTCTCAAACGATACGGATACTGAGGGCTATCTTCCTTGGTGTGGTGCGGAAGGCTGGTCCAAACGCCGCCGCGCTGCTCCTCACCCAGAAACCACTCCCATGCCTCAACGTATTCAGAAGGCACAAGACTGCAGGCACGGTCATAGCTTGGTCCATTCATCAACGGAACAGCAAGGTCAATGTCGTTCATCGCCAGCACCTACAACCATACGAACGCGAGTCATGCCCCTCAATAATATGACCGAGAGTCAATTATTACGAGATCTCATTCCGTGATCGGCACATCGTTGATGCTCTCGGTTTGCCGCTGGCGCGCTTGTACCCCGCTACCCCACTTCCCTGTATACTGATGTAGCACGTGTTTCGTCCGGGCCTGTTGGGCCGGATTGTTCATGGGAGGGTCTTATGGCTGCTTCGAATCCGCCAAAGGGGAGCGTTTCTTCTTCGTCCATCAAGCCGGTGACGCGCAAGGCCGTGCGTTGCCAGCGCGAGGTCGCTTGGCTTGTCACGCAGGCGGCGGGCAGGCTTGTGGCGACCACGGAGGACGTCAATGCTCCCACACCGAGCTTTGTGCTGGCAGCGGCGCTGGATCGAGTACGCCAACTGGAACTCGCCGCACAAGAAGACGGCAGCCACCTTGGCTACCAGGGCGCTATGGCACCCGACCTGTTGACCTTTTGCCGCATGGCCAAGTTGCCCGCCGCACCCAATGCGCTTTCGAACGCAGGCTACATGTTTACGCTTTCGGGCGCGGACCTTATCCGCGACATCTATACATACTGCAGCGAGCTCGCCGAGCGCAGCGTCTTTGGCGCGGCAGAAGTCAAACCGGGATATGTCATCAAGCTGGTTCTTAGGCTGTTCTTGATGGACGGGTTCGGGGCCATGCCGGTGTAAGCCGAGTCCTCAGCATCACCGTCGACTGAGCAACAACCGCTTTACCTTAGTGGGCGCCAATCGAGAGTCGATTATTGGGTCGCCTCGTCCACTAACGCATTTATTCCACGCGCTCTGACAGTCGATACTTGCGGTTGCGGCTCGTCGCCGGCGCCGTGGGCTCAAGCTCGCCTTGAGCAATGAGCGCGTTGACGCGCGACCTAACCTGGGAAATTGTAAGCCCCGTGCGTTCTGCCAGCTCACGCGTCCCCAGCTCGCCGTAGTGTTTGAGTGCCGTCACAATTAAGCCCCCGCCATGATCGACCGGCTCGATCTTTGAACGGTAAAGTACGACCTTGAACCGATCGAACCCCGGGCAGAACAGGGGCTCGGCCAGACCATGCGCGCGCATGGCATCGATCATCATCGGGATGCCCGAGCCATTGCCCTCAGCCGGCGAACCTGCGCCATCCGGCAGCGGGACAAGCGACATGAGTTTCACGAGCGTCGCGTTACGGCATCGGGAGCTGCCGTCAAACAAGTTCTCGCGAGTCTTTCCTCCGTATAGGCCGCCGGGGTTCGTCACCTCGACACGATCGTCAAAGACGTCGACGGCAATCGATTGTCCACAGAACCGATCCCCGTATTCTCGATGGATTGCGGCGTTGGCGATTGCCTCGCGCAGAACCTCCTCGGGAATCTCCAGCGAGTCGACACGCGAGACGCCTTGGACGGTCGAGGTTCGCCGTAAATTCTTGGCGACGGCCGCGACAGCATCCGAGATCATCTCGCCCAACGTTCCCTCACAGATTGTGCGGTCCATGAACCTTAGCGGCCCCGCAGCTCCCTTTTGAGTTCCCACGTGGACAGCCACATCAATGAAGAGCTTGGGATAGAACTGCTGAGGGTAAACGCCCGCGGCAAGGAGACCGGCCTTGGTAACATTGCCCTGGAAGTCGAGGAGATTCAGGCGCTCCATCTTTGTCTTCTTGTCCGCCGCACCGCGCATCGCTCGAGGCGTCAACGAATAGGCACGCTCTATCGTGCGGTCGACCAGCGACTCGTCGAGATCGCCCACACTCGTGCCGGGCACCGCATCGCGATCGCTAGGACTCGTCCGTTCGTATGACGACAGTGCCAAAACCTCGGTCGACGAAAGGGGCACGTCTTTGTCATCGATGCGTTTGTAGCTGCCACCTTGAGCACCCCGCTCTATGACATAGCAAGGCTTGCTCGACGGGTCGAGCTCCTCAATCGTGATGACCAGAACCACGGTGCCCTGGAGCTCCACGCGCTCAATGGTGTATTTGGGCGGATTGGCCAGCTTTCCGCGACCGCCGGCATCGCCCATGCCCGCCACGAATTGGTTGAGCACTTTCTCGGTCTCAAAGTTTGCAACTGGGACAAAACCCGCGCGCTCGCTCACTCCGAGTACGATGATGCCGCCGGCGGTGTTTGCGAAAGCGCTGACCGTTTCCCATACGTCGCGGGAAAGCGTTGTGGCGCTCTCCTTGACCTCGACGTTAAGATCGTCCGAGCCCATGCGCCTTAAAGACTCGAGCAGACCGGTCAGTTCGTTTTCGTTCATCTGCACGTCCTTTCGCTCGGTCCTGCGGAGAATGCCGCGGATAGATTT
>CABSUD010000213.1:0-3094 GCA_902480795.1 uncultured Collinsella sp.
TTCACGGCCGAATATCGACCGATTACCAGATTCTCAAAAAGTGACAAGCGATGTGTTATGAGTACGTTAACATAGCCCGTAACGTGCGGTGTCGAGAACACTTGGTTCATGCCGCTTCAAGTTGTTAACGTACTCATAACGACGCAAAACTCATCCGTGCGCGCCAAGGAAAGGACTCCCATGACCACCCCCGACGAAAAGACACTCGCCATACTCACCAAGCTGTTTGAGGAGGAGTTTGGCCCCATCGGCGACCGCCAGGTGCTCTACGTGCACGCGCCCGGCCGTTCCGAGATCAGCGGCAATCACACCGATCACGAGGGCGGTCACGTTATCGCCGGCTCGCTCGATGTCGCTGTCGACGGCATCGCCGTGGCAACCGACTCCAACAAGGTCCGCGTCGCCGACGAGGGCTACCCCACGTTTGAGATTACGCTCGACACGCTGGATGTTCAGGAGTCCGAGAAAGGCACGTCCGCAAGCCTCGTCCGCGGCATGGCGCACGAGATTGCAGCCCTTGGTGTTGAGCCCCACGGCTTCGATTTCGCCTTCACCTGCTCCGTCCCCTCGGGTGGCGGCCTTTCCAGCTCTGCCGCCGTCGAGGCCGCGTACGGTCGTGCCATGGAGACGCTCTGGGGCGCGCCCGCCATTGAGCCCGTCACGCTCGCTCAGATGAGCCAGCGCACCGAAAACAACTACTACGGCAAGCCCTGCGGTCTGATGGACCAGGCCGCTGTGTGCCTGGGCGGCCTTGCCTACATGGACTTTGAGGACCAGGCTCAGCCTAAAACCCAGAAGCTCGAGCTCAACTTTGAGGATCACGGCTATGCGCTCGTGCTCGTTAAGGTCGGTGCCGATCACGTGGCAGCCACCGACGACTACGCCGCCGTTCCGCGCGAGATGCAAGACGTCGCTGCCGAGTTTGGCAAGGCACGCCTGTGCGAGGTAAACGTGGCGGACTTTGACGCCAAGCTCCCCGAGCTGCGCGCCAAGCTGGGCGACCGCGCCTGCCTGCGCGCCGTTCACTACTGGTACGAAAACGGCCTGGTCGACAAGCGCTGGGCGGCCCTGAACGCCGGCGACATTGACCAGTTCCTGGTCCTGACGCGCGAGTCCGGCGCCAGCTCCGCCATGTACCTGCAGAATGTTGTTGCCAAACTGGGTGCCGAGCAACCTTCCATGTACGCACTTGCTCTTGCCGAGCATGTGCTCGACGGCCGTGGCGCCGTTCGTATTCACGGCGGCGGCTTTGGTGGCACTATCCAGGCCTTCGTGCCGCTCGACCTGGTCGACACCTTCATTGCCAAGATGAACGGCTGGCTGGGCGATGGCTCTGCCCGTCATTACGCTATCTCTGACAAGGGGGCTTACGCGGCATGGCTGTAATGACTGACGTGCGCGAGGCCGCGCAGAACCTGATCGAGTACGCTATCCACCGATCGATGATCGGCCAGGACGATCGCATCTGGGCATATAACACCATTTTGGAGTGCATCGGCGCCACGGGCCCCGCACTCGACATGGCTTGGGCGCTCAAGACCGAGAAGATTTCGCTCTTGCACCCCGATACCCTGCCCGACTTTGACCTGGAGGGCACGCTCGCCGCGCTTGCCGAGGCCGCCGTTGCCAACGGCGCCGCCGAGGACACGGCGTCGGGCCGCGACCGCATCGCCATGCGCATCATGGGCGCGCTCATGCCGAGGCCTTCGGTTGTAAACGAGGAATTCAACGGCCGCATGGGCGTCAACGAGCCCCGCGCCGCGACCGACTGGTTCTACGGCCTGTGCTGCGACGCTGGCTACGTGCGCCGTGCCGCCATCGCGCGCAACATCAAATGGAGCACTCCCACCAACTGGGGCGACCTGGAGATCACTATCAATCTGTCGAAGCCCGAGAAGGACCCGCGCGACATTGCCGCAGCCGGCGCCGCAAAGAACACGGGCGAGAAGTATCCCGCCTGCCAGCTGTGCATCGAGAACGAGGGCTACCCTGGACGTTCCGCCGCAGCCGACGGCGGCGCCCATCCCGCTCGCCAGAACCTGCGCGTTATCCCCATTCAACTCGACGGCGAGCGCTGGGGCTTCCAGTACAGCCCGTATGCGTATTTTAACGAGCACTGCATTGCCATGAGCTCCGAGCATCGCCCGATGCACGTCGACCGTAAGGGACTGACCTGCCTGCTCGACTTTGTCGACCTGTTCCCGCACTACTTTATTGGCTCCAACGCCGACCTGCCCATCGTGGGCGGCTCGATTCTGTCGCACGACCACTTCCAGGGTGGCGCGCACGAGTTCCCCATGATGCATGCCACCGAAGTCTCGCAGTTTAGCGTGCCCGGATTTGACCAGGTCAGCGGCACCGTGCTGCAGTGGCCGCTTTCGGTGCTGCGACTGCGCTCGCACGACCGCGCTCAGCTGCTCGACGCTGCCGAGAAGATTATCCTCGCTTGGCGCGAGTGGACCGACGAGTCCGTGGGCGTTATCGCGCACACGGCCGACGGCGTGGCCCACAACACCGTGACGCCCGTCATCCGCCGCGTCGACTCCCGCGGCAATGCCGGCGGCGAGGCCTACGAGGCCTACCTGGCGCTTCGCTGCAACATCACGACCGACGAGCATCCGCTGGGTGTGTTCCACCCGCATGCCGAGTATCACCATATTAAGAAGGAGAACATCGGCCTGATCGAGGTCATGGGCTTGGCCATTTTGCCGCCGCGCTTGGTCCCCGAGCTCGGTGCTGTCCGCGAGCACCTGCTGGCGGCCAAAGCCGATGCCAGCTACGACCTTGCCAGCGCGCTCGAGGGCGACGACCTTTGCCGCAGCCACGCCGCGTGGGCCGAGGACGTCTTTGCTCGCCGCGCCGACGAGCTTACGGCGGATAACGCCATCGATATCCTGCACGAGGAGGTCGGCGTGGTGTTTGGCCACGTGCTCGACAACGCCGGCGTCTTTAAGTGGGATGAAGCCGGCCGCGCCGCCCAGCAGCGTTTTATCGACTCACTGTAGAGCACAGACCCGGACGCTCAACGGCAGCCCCCACGACATAGCCACCTACACGACAACGGCTCCCGCCGGCAACATCGCCGGCGGGAGCC
>CABSUD010000214.1:0-3015 GCA_902480795.1 uncultured Collinsella sp.
GGAGCAGCAGATCGCACAAGCCCTCAGGATAGATGATCCAGTCCCAATCGGTGGTGGGAACGCCTTCGCGCACGCATGACTCGCCCACGCCCTTGAGGAACCAGCGCGAGGAGCCCTTGTCGCCGGTGCCATTGTGGTTGATGTCGTTTTCGCCCTCGGCGGCACGCAGGAACTGGCACTTGTAGGTGTTGACGCCCAGGCAATCGTTGTAGGGGAGCGCGGCGGTCAGCGCGGCGATGTCCTCGTCGCGAACGTCGAGCTCGCCGCCGGCGATATGGGCCAGCTTGGTCGCAGCCTCCATGGTGTCGGCTGCATAGTGGCCGCGGAAGGTGGCGTCGAGTATCCAGCGGTTGTTGATGACATCGGCCATGCGAGCTGCCTCGCAGTCGGCAGCACTGTTGGGATCGAGGGGATACTTGGGCTCCAGGTTCTGGACAATGCCAATCTCGCCCTCAAAGCCGCCCTCATGGAAGGCGACGACGGCCTTGGCGTGGGCCACCATCATGTTGTGCATGAGCTGGAAGGCCTTGTCCAGGCGATACTTCTCGCCGTGCGGCCAGTTGCCGACGATAAAGCTGCCCTCGGCGGTCGCGGGAATCTCGTTAAAGGTAAACCAGTGCTTGACCTCGGTGAACTCGGCAAAGCAGAACTTGGCGTACTCGACAAAGGCGTCGATCGTCGTGCGCGTCAGGAAGCCCTCGCCGCCGTTCTGGTAAAAGGCCTCGGGCGTATCAAAGTGATCGAGCGTGACATAGGGGATAACGCCGGCTTTGTTGCAGGTGGCAAAGAGCTCGTGATAGAAGGCAACGCCCTCGGGGTTAATCTCACCAGTGCCGTTGGGGAAGATACGGCTCCAAGCGATGGAGACACGGATACCGTTGATGCCGAAGCGCTGGCACAGGTCGATATCGACCGGGTACTTGTTGTAGAAATCGCTTGCGGGGTCGGGGGAGAAGCGACCCTGGGCAGCCAGGAAATCGTCCCAGGGCACTTTGCCCTTGCCGTGCGTGCGGGTCTCGCCCTCAACCTGGTAAGCGGCGGTGGCGCCGCCAAACACAAAGCCGTCGGGGAACTTCATGGGATTGGTCATGAGTCATCCTTTCTGTGGGATACGAATAGGGAGAGGTGCCCGAACTGGGGATTCGGGCACCAACAGAGGGAGGTAACTAGTCGAGGTTCTCGCGGAGCCACTTGATGGCGCCAGCGGGGTCGCGGGTAAGGTCGATATATTCCTTGCCGCGCGGGGCGAGCAGCTTAATGCCCAGACGATCGGTGTCGGCCTTCATGTCGTTGTAGTAGCTACGGACCTGCGGGGCGAGCACGATAACGTCGTACTGATCCATGATGGCAGTGTGCTGGCCATAGGCGCCTGCGGAGGAAGCGATGTTCTCTCCGGTCTGTGCGGCACCTTCCTTGATGGCGTTGGCGAGCATGGCAGAGGTGCCGGCGCCGGCGCACAGGACGAGGACCTTCAGGCCGTCGACATCCTTCTTGGCGGATGCGTCGGCGGCGGGCTCGGGCTGGTCGGCGACAGGCTTGCTGTCGGCGGCGGCAACAGTCGTCTCGACGGAAGCGGTAGCCTGCTCGACAGCGGGCGCAGGGGCGTTGGCGGCGATGGCAACGGCACCATCGGACTCGAGACCCAGCTCGGCGGCGCGCTCGGCCTCCTGGTCGCAGAGCAGCTTATCGTATGCCTTCAAGAACGGCAGGTAGATGATGGCGTCCAGCAATATGATGATTGCGACAAACACCAGGGCAATAAGCTGGAAGTTCGTGGTGATGAAGATGCCGATGGGGGCAGGGGTAGCCCAAGGCACCACGAAGGAGAAGCCGTTCATGCCCACATTGTCGATAAAGAACTTGGCAACGCTTACGTTGACGCAGCCAGCGGCAACAAAGGGGACGAGCATGTAGGGGTTAAGGATCATCGGCGCGCCAAAGAGCAGCGGTTCGTTGACAGCAAAGGCAACAGGAACAATCGAGGCCTTACCGACGGCTTTGAGCTGCTTGGACTTCATAAAGAGAATCAGCAGAAGCGGCACGATGAACGTGGCGCCGGTGCCGCCGAACTCACCCACGAGCGACATGTTAAAGGTGAGGGAGTGGGCGGGGTGGCCACCGGCCAGCAGAACCTGCAGGTTCTCGGCCTGATTAGCAAGACGGATGGGGTCGATGCCCGGCTGGACGATCGAGGGGCCGTGGACGCCGATGAACCAGAAAAACGCGGTGGCTGCCTGGATAAGGATAAGGCCAGGATAGGTTTCTGCAGCGGTAAAGAGCGGGGAGAGCAGCTTGATAAGCAGCTCGGAGAACGGAACGCCCATGAGGTTGCGCACGAGGACATCGATGATGCCGCAGATGATGACGGCGCCGCCAAAGGGGATGATGTCACGGAAGTTCTGAGCGATGGCGCCCGGGACCTCCTTGGGCAGCTTAATGGTCAGATCGCGAGAGACGCAGAACTTATAGACCCAAACGGTAATGAACGCGGCGATATAGGCCGAGAACAGACCGCGCGTACCCATGCTGGTGCAATCGAAGACCGAAAGCTCGGAGCCGTTGAACTTGGTGCTGAACTGCGTGACTGCGAGCAGCAGCATGCTGCACTGGGCGGCCACCATGGTGGAACCGTCGTTGAGCACTTTGCCGGCGGGCATGCGACGGTTCATGGAAGCCGTAAAGTTCTTGGCGGTGGTGCCGGCAACCATGATGCCCATGACGCCCATGGTGAAGTTGTACAGCTTGTTGCACCAGTCGATGAGCGGCTGGGGCAGCGTGATGCCAACTACGCCAGGAAGGGTGGCAATCAGCAGAAAGATCGAAGAGGTGAGGACGATGGGCATGCACCCAAGGAATCCGTCCTTAATGGCCTGGAGGTAGATGTTCCTCGAGATCTTCTCAAAGAACGGTTGATGCTTTTCGAGCATCTTTACGATGGCGTCCATAAAGCTCCTTTGCTACTTGATGCGCGATGCATGTGGATGGAACTGGTCGTCGATGGATGGTCAGGACTGC
>CABSUD010000215.1:0-2978 GCA_902480795.1 uncultured Collinsella sp.
ACATCACGTCTCCCGGCGCGGGACCGTCCACCCACAGGCGCGCCAATCGCGCCTCGGCAGGGATCTCGCCACGCGAGCCCGCCAGGATCCGCTCACTATCGCTGTCGGCAAAACCCAGGGCAGCCGCGTCTACCAAAGCTGTCACTTCCCCGGCAGCCGCAAGCTCACGGGCGCGGCGCACGATATCGCATCCCGGCTCAACAGCCATCGGTTCTGTGAAAAGCATACGTCCCCCGCCCAACGGCAAACGACCGGGTACGGTAACCCAGTCCGCGACCAGGCCCTCGCGAGCCGCCGGCGCCTTAAACGCCAGCATGCCAAACTCAATGCGTGCGTCAATCCCCGCCGGAAGCGTGACCGAGCCGGTGCCCTCGGCAACGCAGGAAAGGACTCGCTCCACATGTCGCATCTCGGGACGAGCGTCCGGATCGATGCGCTTAATCGCCAGTCGCACGATGCGCCGCGCGATTACCACCTCGGCCGCAGCCAGGCGCCTGGCATCGAGCACCAGCGCACCCGTTGCCTCTTTGCGCAAACAGCTTCGAAACGCCTGTGCCGAAAGCTGAGACAAAAACGCGTCCTCATCGCCTAAGATCTCGCAGGCGGCGCCAATCGTCTTGCAGACGCTCGCGTTGCGCTGCACCACCACTGGCATTACTCGATGGCGCACGTAGTTTCGCAGATACGAGATATCCTCATTGCTCTCGTCTTCACGCCACGGCTGACCATGTACCTGTAGATAGCCCACGAGCTCGCCATGAGTTAGGTCGAGCAAGGGACGTACCACGATATTCCTCCGGCGAGGAATGCTCGATAGGCCAGCGGGCCCCGAACCCTTAATCGCGTTCATCAAAAACGTTTCCGCGCGATCCGAAGACGTGTGCGCGGTGCAGATACGAGCCGCCGTTCGCGGTGCCCCCGTCTGGGCGCAGAGCTCGCGAACATACCTCCGCGCCGCGGCATAGCGCACTTCGCGGGCCGCGGCCTCAATATTGCCCGACTCCCCATCAAAATAAGCGTGCTCCACGCACAGCGGTAAACCATATTTCGCGCAGAGCTCACGCACAAAGGCCTCGTCGCCATCGGACGCCTTGCCGCGCATATGATGGTTTACATGCAGCACATGCAGGCGCTCGCGAGCAATGGGGGCAACACCGCGTCCGTCTTGGATATCCAGCTTTGATGTGCACGCCATAAGAAGCAGTGCCGTCGAGTCCGCGCCGCCTGATACCATGAGCACGACAGGAGCAGCCTGCTGTCTCGTCCGGGTCTCATCGACTGCCCCAGGCACGGCATGGTGTCCGTAATGCTGTGATACCGTTGGCATTCGCTTCCTCCTTTATTCGTCCGCACCCATTGTATCCTTTGGAATCTTATGTCTCGTCTGCACCTTCATATCCTTGGCAGCGGCTCAAAAGGCAACTGCGCGCTCATCGAAGGCCCCCGGGGGCTCATCATGATTGACGACGGTCTTTCTCGCCGCGAGACATTAAAGCGCATGGCAGAACTGGGACTCTCGGCAGACAACGTCTCGGCTCTTCTCATTACTCATGAGCATAGCGATCACATCAAGGGTCTCGATGTCTGGTGCAAGCACTGGCACGGTCCCCTCTTTGCCAGTAGGGGCACACTTTCGAGCAAAGAAAATCTTTCGCATCTGCCTGTCGAGGAATTCGACCCCGGTGACACCCTATCCATTGCCGGCATCCACGCGCAAACCTACTCAACATCACACGATGTCATCAATCCAGTCGGCTATCGATTCGACGCCCCCGATGATTCCATTGGCTTTGCCACCGACACCGGAGAGCTATCGAGCCAAGCCATGAACACCCTCAAAGATTGTCGAGTCCTCGCGCTCGAAAGCAACCATGATGTGACCATGCTACGCGAGGGAGAATATCCCCGCTTTCTTCAGGAGCGCATCCTGTCTGCAAGGGGACACCTCTCCAACGGCCAAGCCGCCGAAGCCGCGCGCGAACTTGTTACCGATCGCACCGAACAGCTCATTGCCATGCATATCAGCCAAGATAACAATCGTCCGAGCCTGACCGTCAAAAGCTATGCCAAAGCTCTGGCCGCAACCCTGGATGACGAGGTCGGCAGCTCCGCAACCCTTCTCCTAGGATCGCGAAAACTCTCGATACGCCCTGCGAGTCAGTATCAGCCGGCAACCATTCAATAGACTGTCCTAGACAGCAAAAGGGGCCGAGAATCGCTTCCAAGCCCCTTTTGCTGTCTTTTAATAGTGCGGAGCACCAACGAAGTTAGTCGATGGAGATCTTCGTAACGTTCTTCTTCTCGACGATCTTGGGAACCGTAACGGTCAGGATGCCATCAGCGTACTTAGCCGAGAGGCCCTCGCTCGAAGCGTCCTTAAGATACACGCCACGCGTCGCGCTGTACGAGCTAAACTCCTTCTGCAGGAAGTTCTTGCCCTCGTTCTCCTCGTCTTCCTCGACATTCACGCTAATGGAGAGACGGCCCTCGTTAAGCTCGACATCGATATCGTCCTTGGCGACGCCGGTCAGATAAGCCTTGACCTCATAGCCATCGCCCTTATCCTCAACGTCAACGGGGAACGCCTTAGAGGCAATCGAGCCGTTCGCTAGGTCACTCATATCATCAAACAGATCGAACAGCGAGCTTGCAGAGGGACGAACGCCAAAAACCGAACGATAAGGAACCATGCTTGCCATGTTTACCACTCCTTTATAGGACTGCCGAGTCATCTTCTAGGTGACTGGGACTTCTTTTGACGCTCTTATATATGCCCACACAGTGCTTATATATACATCGACTATAAAGTTTTTTGAGTCCAGTACTATAAGCATATCTAAGTGCGTATGACTCAGGTTTTAGGAAGGTTAAGGTTCTTTGAACCAGAGCTTAAATACCGAGTATGTCCCCAGCTACAAATAACAAGGGGCTTACAATGAGCGCGTACACGTTGTTGGTAACGAGCTAAAGGGCATCAT
>CABSUD010000216.1:0-2971 GCA_902480795.1 uncultured Collinsella sp.
GACATCGGCGATCAGCTCTGCGGGCCCTGGAACAGCTCCTCGTGCGAGCCCATTCTCACCAGCCGGATCACCGGATTAGTCTTATGCGGCAAGTACAGAACGACCACATCGACCAAGCCATCGGATAGATGGAAATCGATGTGGCCGGTGTAGTTTCCGCCCGGGTTTGAGAGCTCGTGGGCGCCATACTCCGCCGGAAGCGACCCGTGAGCCACAAGCTCTGCAACTGCCGCTTTAAACTCACTCTTTAGCTGCGGATGCATGCGCATCGTTCGTTTGTAGTCCGCCTTAAATTGAGCCTCGACCTTAATCTCGAACATCGCTATTCCTCATCGAGGAATGACATAAGCTCATCAGCGTTGTTTAATGACGGGCAATCGTCCGGCAAAATCCCCAATTCATGAGCCTCGGCGATCACCATGGCACGCCTCGTCGCCTCGTTGGGCACCTCAGCCCTTCCTACAATCTCAAAAGGAATCTTTCGCTGATTTACAAGCTGCCGAACGGCAAGATTGAGATAGGAATTGAGGCTGAGGCCGACCGAATCCAAGAACTCAGTCGCCTGTTCCTTGAGCCCCTCTTCGATGCGAACCGTCGTAGGCTTAACCGTTGCAGTAGACATACGCGACCTCCTCGCCCTCGTCTTTTGCATCAGTATACCCAATATAAATGGCAACCTGACGTTAGATAGCATTAGATTGCCATGCATATTCATGTCACGGTGGGCACGATTGCTCTACATCAACCCGCTGAGCGCAATGTCGACGGCCTCGTTGAGGTCGTCGGTAATGTGAACCAGATCCGGATCGAGCGGGCTGATCATTCCGGCGTCCATCACCGGACCGTTAAGCCAGTCGAATAGGCCCTGCCAGTACTCGCTGCCTACCAGCACAAGCGGCATGCGCTTGACCTTGTGCGTCTGCACCAGCGTGAGCACCTCGAACATCTCGTCGAGCGTACCAAAGCCTCCGGGAAACACGATGGCGCCCGAACTGTATTTGACGAACATGGTCTTGCGCACAAAGAAGTAGCGGAAGTCCATACCGAGGTTCACGTATTTGTTGAGCCCCTGCTCGTGCGGCAGCTCAATGCCCAAACCAACTGACTTGCCGTTGACGCTCGCCGCTCCCTTGTTGGCCGCTTCCATGATGCCGGGGCCGCCACCGGTGATAACCGCCACGCCGCGCTGGGCGATCTTGCGGCCGACGGTACGCGCCGCCTTGTAGAGTGGATCGTTCTTGGGCGTGCGGGCACTACCGAAGATGGTCACCGCAGGCCCTAACTCGGCAAGTGCGCCAAAGCCATCGACAAACTCGGCCTGGATGCGCAGTACGCGCCACGGATCGGCATGCAGCCAGTCGGTCGACTCCTCGGGCGCCAGCAGGTTAGCGTAGGTGTTGTCCTTAGGAATCATGGGGCCGCGCATAACCACGGGGCCGCGGCGGTACGTCTCGTCGTAGGCAGGTTCGCCCTCGACGTTCTCATTCTTAATCATGGGTACTCCTATCGAAAATAGAAACGGGCGGGGCCGACGCCATGCGTCAAACACCCGCCCGAACATCAACTATTCGGTATGGTACCCACGTTGCATCAAGCGCTTGCGAGCTATCGGTCAGCAGTCACGCAGACGCTGTTAGCGAACGTGATGACCGGCCGGCGCTCGCCCCTTGCCGTTGCCCGCGCTCTGCAAGCGCCCGCGCCGCTCTTAGTAGTCCACCGCCGCAGGACTGTTCATCCAGTCGCTCACAAACGCGCCGTAGCGGCCCTCGATAATGGCCTGGCGGGCACGCTGCATAAGGTTGAGCAGGTAGTAGATGTTGTGCATCGAAAGCAGAATGCCGCCGAGCATCTCCTTCTGCGTGACCATGTGACGGATGAGTGCACGGCTGTAGCCGCCCGTGCACACCGGACAGGTGCAGGTGGGATCGATGGGACCGTCGTCGTGCGCAAAGCGGGCGTTGCGGAAGTTGAGACGACCTTCACTGGAGAACGCCGTGCCCATGCGACCGGTGCGTGTCGGCAGCACACAGTCGAACATGTCGATGCCCACGCCCACGCCGCGCACGAGCGTGGTCGGATTGCCGACACCCATCAGGTAGCGCGGCTTGTGCTTGGGCATGTACTCACTCGCGAGCGGCGCCAGGGTCTCGAACATGGTCTCGTGGTCCTCGCCCACCGAGTAGCCGCCGATGCCGTAGCCCGGGAAGTCGCCGCACTCCTCCAGATGGCGCAGCGAGCGCAGGCGCAGGTCCAGATGCATGCCGCCCTGAACGATGCCAAAGAGTGCCTGGTCGTCGCGGGTATGAGCCTTATAGCAGCGCTCGGCCCACATGCTCGACAGCTCAACGGCGCGCTCGACGTAGGCACGCGTGGCGGGATAGCCCGGGCACTGATCGAGCTGCATGCAGATGTCTGAGCCGAGCTTCATGGCGATTTCCATGTTGTCCTCGGGCGTCCAGAACACGTGGCGGCCGTCGTAGTCGTTGACGATAAAGCGCACGCCCTCGTCGGTGAGCTTGACGGCGTCGTTGTGGCTGAAGACCTGGAAACCGCCCGAGTCGGTGAGGATGGGGCCGTGCCAGTTCATAAACTTGTGCAGTCCGCCCAGCTCGGCGATGGTGTCCTCGCCGGGACGCATGGACAGGTGATAGGTGTTGGCAAGCACAATCTGGGCGCCGAGCTGCTTGACGGTCTCGGTAGGAATGCCCTTGACGTTTGCCTTGGTGCCCACGGGCATAAAGATCGGCGTCTCGATGTCGCCGTGCGGGGTGTGGAGCACGCCGGCGCGCGCGTGCGTCGTCGGGTCCTCGGCGATCAGGTCGAATTTAAACAGGTTTTGATCCATAAACTGGAACTCCTTGGTTGCGGTTCATACGCAGACCATTATACGGGCAACCAGCAAACCGCACCGACTCGACAGAAACTGATGCATTAAACGACTAGTCGTCGAGGACAATCTTCAGCGCCATCT
>CABSUD010000217.1:0-2940 GCA_902480795.1 uncultured Collinsella sp.
TTCGCCTGCGCATCTTCCTGCGCAACCTGGGCAACTTCGGCACGCTCTTCGTGGGCATTGCGTTTGCATCGCTGCTTTTGCTCTTTGGCCTGGCGATTCTGCCCACGATGACGCACTATGCGGACAACCTGGAGACGAGCCTGGTCGCCGAGCATCAGTACACGCTCAAGGCCCCGCTAGAGCTCAAGGGCACCGCCGAGGAGCGCGGGCAGTGGGCGGCGCTCGAGCGCTTGCAGTCGGTGGACGGTGCGTTGCTCTCCGCCGTCCAGAATGCCAGCGACGAGCTTGATGACGCGGCCGATGCCGCACGGGCAGCAGCCGATGCCGCAGCCAACTCTCCGTCTGCCGAGAGCCTGTCTGCGGCGCAACGTGCGCTCGCAAACGTTCAGGACAAGAAGGATACGTTCTACGCGCGCCTCGATGACGTGGCCGTTGCCCTTGGCTGCGACCGCGACACTGTCATCGATCTGATTGAAAAGGCTTCGAGGATTGACGCTGACAACGGCGACATTCACCCGGTTAACACGACCGACAACGGTGCGGCTAAGATTGCACAGGCCGAGAAATACGCTGTCTACCAGTTGCAGTACGACCGTGGCAATGGAAACGGCGAGGAGGCCATTTCCGTCTACGGCATCTCGCCCAACTCGCGCTACTGGAAGAACCTCGATGTCGGCGACGGCCGCGTCGTCTTTGGCGGCGGTCTGCTCGATAAGTTTGGCTGGAGCGAGGGCCAGAAGGTCACGCTCGACGACAAGTACGAGGGGGAGCATTATTCCCTTGAGTACGCGGGCAAGGACTGTGCCTGGGGCTCCAAGTCGGACATGAATATCTATATGAGTATCGACGACTTTAACGAGCTGTTCGGCAACGACGCCGCCTACTTTAACGGCTATGTGAGCGACGAGAAGCTCGACCTCGATGCTCGTTACTTTGCCGGCGACGCCACGCCCGATGACATATGCGCCGTGGGCGACCAGTTCATCGGCATAATGAGCAAAATGATCGGAATGATGATCGGGCTCGCGGTGTTCATCTTCCTGCTGTTTATGTACCTGCTGACCAAGGCTGTAATCGACCATAGTGCCCGGTCGATCAGCTACATGAAGGTCTTTGGCTATCGCGATGGCGAGATCTCGCATCTGTACATCCGCTCGATCACGCTGTGCGTGGCGGCGTCGCTCGTGCTGAGCCTGCCGGTCATTATTGGCTCGCTCACGGCCATCTTCCGCTCGATGCTGCTCGCCTATAACGGCAATATCGAGATCTACGTGCCCGCTTGGTCCATGGCGGCGTGCGTGGGCATTGGCTTTGCGACCTACCTGGTCGTGGCGCTGCTACACACGCGCTCTATCAAGCGCGTCAGCCTGGCCGAGGCCCTCAAAGTCCAAGAGTAGTCATCGGGGACGTTCTTAAATGACTAGTCATCGGGGACAGTCTTTGCCAATTCGCCGGCTCGCCGGCCGGGCTGGCAAGGACTGTCCCTGGTGGCACTCATTTAAGTCTGTCCCCAATGAGTGGTTTCAGTCATTTAAGTCTGTCCCCAACGACCGGGCGTTGCGCTTGACTTCGACCCTGCTTCAACGGGTACCATCTCCTATGTCTGTAACGCCATATAGACCGAGGGGATAGATCTATGACCGCAACTGCACCCGCAGCACCCGCTAAGGTGTACTTCACCAACCTGCGCACGCATGCTCGCGAGAGCCAGCTCGACAAACTCAAGCAAGTTCGTCGCCATTAAGATTCACTTTGGCGAGCTGGGCAATCTGAGCTTTTTGCGCCCCAACTACGCTCGCGCCGTCGCGGATGTCGTCAAGGAGCTGGGCGGCAAGCCCTTCCTCACCGACTGCAACACGCTCTATGTCGGTAGCCGCAAAAACGCGCTCGAGCACATTGATACCGCCTACCAGAACGGCTTTACCCCGTATGCCACGGGTTGCCAGATCATCATCGCCGACGGACTCAAGGGCACCGACGAGGCGCTCGTCCCGGTCGAGGGCGGCGAGTACGTGCACGAGGCCAAGATCGGTCAGGCGCTCATGGACGCCGATATCGTGATCAGCCTCACCCACTTTAAGGGCCATGAGCAGGCCGGTTTTGGCGGCGCCATGAAGAACCTGGGCATGGGAGGCGGCAGCCGTGCCGGCAAGATGGAGCAGCATGCCGCCGGCAAGCCGAACGTCGCGACCGAGCACTGCGTTGGCTGCCATGCCTGCGAAAAGATCTGCGCGCACAACGCTATCTCGTTCGACGGCACCCGCGAGCGCGAGCTTGCCAGCGGCGCCACTCGCACGGTGCACGTGGCTGCCATCGACCACGATCGCTGCGTGGGCTGCGGACGCTGCATTGCGGCATGCAACCAGGACTGCATCAAGCCCGGTTATGAGGCCGCGGCCGACGTGCTCAACTGCAAGATCGCCGAGTACACCAAGGCCGTTGTCCAGGATCGTCCCAGCTTCCACATTTCGCTGGCTATGGATATCAGCCCCAACTGCGACTGCCATCCCGAAAACGATACGCCTATCGTCAGCGACATCGGCATGTTCGCGAGCTTCGACCCGGTCGCCATCGACCAGGCCTGCGCCGACGCCGTCATGGCGTCCGAGCCGCTGCCCAACACCGAGCTCACCGATAGCGCGGCCAAGATGGAGCACAACCACGAGCATCTGGAGGGCGAGCAGGCCAAGGATCCCTTCTGCATCACGCATCCCGACACCGACTGGCGCGTGTGCATCGCGCACGCCGAGAAGATCGGCCTGGGCACGAGCAAGTACGAGCTCATCGAGGTCAAGTAGCACCTAGCTATTGGACAAAATAAGCGCCTTTGTAGCGTAAGTTGAGCAAAAGCCGCCCACGAGCACAACGCTCGCGGGCGGCTTTTCAGAAGTGTGGTGAAAAATCGAATACCGCCGACCACAAACCGATTTTTGGCAACAA
>CABSUD010000218.1:0-2933 GCA_902480795.1 uncultured Collinsella sp.
CGGCGCTCAATATCCTGGGCGGCATGGATACGGTAACCTCCGGCGCCGTGACGGTGGACGGGCGCGACGTGAGCTCCGCCAACGAGGCGCAGCTTGTTGAATACCGCCGCGCCGACGTCGGCTTTGTCTTCCAGTTCTACAATCTGGTTCCCAACCTGACGGCACTCGAAAACGTTGAGCTCGCAGCTCAGATCTGCCCCGATTCGCTCGATGCCGAGCAAACGCTTTGCCAGGTTGGCCTGGGCGACCGACTCGCTAACTTTCCGGCGCAGCTTTCGGGCGGCGAGCAACAGCGCGTGTCCATCGCCCGCGCGCTGGCCAAGAACCCCAAGCTACTTTTGTGCGACGAGCCCACGGGTGCACTTGACTACAAAACCGGCAAGCAGATCCTGCAATTGCTGCAGGACACCTGCCGCAAACAGGGCATTACGGTCATTATCATCACCCACAACTCCGCTCTCGCGCCCATGGCCGATCGCCTGATTCGCTTTAAGAGCGGGCGCGTGGAGAGTGAAACGGTCCAGCAAAATCCCCTGCCTATCGAGACGATCGAGTGGTAGCGCCCATGGACCAAGACCGCCAAAACAGCCTACGCCGCGACGCGCAGAACACGGAGCGCGAGCAGGATTTTACGACCTACCGCACTGCCCAAAGCTCAAACGATATGGTGCCGACGGTTTTTCGCCGTGGCATCTACCGCACAATCCGAGGCAGCCTTAAGCGCTTCCTGTCCATTGTGGTCATCACCGCGCTCGGCGTGAGTGTGATGTGCGGTCTTAAGGCGGGCTGCGAGGATCTGTGCGATTCGGTCGACGCCTACTTTGACCAGCAGAATGTCTACGATATCAACGTCCAGTCGACCTATGGCCTGACCGACGATGATCTCGCCGCCATCCAAGAGGTCGATGGTGTCGAGACGGCCGAGGGCATCTACACCGAGACCGCCTACACCGCTGTGGGTACAACGCGCGAGCGCGTGGTCGTGCAGAGTCTCTCCAAGGAGAACATCGATCAGCCGGTGCTCGTGAACGGCGATTTGCCCGAGAGCGCTGATGAAGTCGCGGTGACTTCGAAGTTCCTGAAGGCATCGGGCAAGAAAATCGGCGATACGGTGAGTTTTGCCGCCAATGACGCGAGCTCGTCGAACCAAAGCGCCAAGGATCAGTTTGCCGCGGGCGATTACACCATTACGGCCGAGGTCCTCGATCCCACTGATGTGAGCTCCGACTCGACAGTCAACGCCTTTCGCGCTGCTTCGGCGGCGGACTATAAGTTCTATGTGAGCGAGGACGCCGCGACATCTTCTTCCTACTCCGCGGTCCACGTGATCGTCGAGGGAGCCAAGAGCCTCAACTCCTATTCGGATGCCTACGCGGCAAAGATCAACAAGGTCAAGGGCAATATAGAGAAGATTCGCGAGGAGCGTGAGAAGGCGCGCGCTCAGGAACTGACGGTCGACACGCCGGCAAGCTTGGATGCGGCCGAGCGCCAGGCGAATATGCTCTTTGGGATTGAGCAGGACAACATCAATCGCATGGCAGAGGGCAGCGAGGAGCGCGTGCAAGCGCAGACCGACCTGGATCAGCGCCGCGCCGCCGCCGACCAGCAGTTTGCCGATGCCCGCGCCGAGCTTTCCGATCTGGGCGAATGCACCTGGTACATCCAGGACCGCGGCAATATCGCAAGCTACTCGAGCGTGGAGAGCGATAGCTCGTCAATTGAGGCTATCGCCACGGTGTTCCCGTTCATCTTCTTTATCGTCGCCGTGCTCATCAGTCTTACCACCGCCACACGCATGGTCGAGGAAGAGCGCACGCTCATTGGCCTGTACAAGGCGCTCGGCTATTCGAGCGGGCGTATTCTGTCCAAATACGTGGACTACTCGCTGTGGGCGTGTCTGATCGGCGGCGTGCTCGGCAACATCATCGGATTTGTGGGCCTGCCGCTGTTCCTGTTTACGGTGTTCGACGATATGTACTCACTGCCCCAGATGCTGCTTTCGTACGACATCGTGTCCTCGATCGTTTCGGTGGCGCTGTTTGCCGTGGGCGTGGTGGGCGCCACGATTATCGCCTGCCGCCACGAGATGGCCGAGACCCCGGCCTCGCTTATGCGTCCCAAGGCCCCGCGCGCTGGCTCGCGCATCTTGCTTGAGCGCATCGGCTTTATCTGGCGTCGCATGGGCTTTTTGAACAAGGTGGCGGCGCGTAACCTGTTCCGCTACAAAAAGCGTGCCTTTATGACCATCTTCGGTATTGCCGGCTGTACGGCGCTCGTGATCTGCGGTATGGGCATCCGCGACACGTCGGTGGCGCTTTCGCCCAAACAGTACGGGCATATCACGCGCTATGACTTGCTGGCGGTTGCTAACCGCGACGATTTTTCACAGACGTGCGCGGCATTGGATGAGCGCGGCGCGGCCAATGATTCCAACGTGACCGTGACTTCGACGCTGCCGATTATGACCGACAACGTTACCTTTACATTCGGCGGAAAGAGCGAGACCGTGCAGCTGATCGTGGTGCCCGATGACCGCACGGGTGACTTGGGCGATTACGTTCGCCTTGAGGATGAGTCCAAAGAGCCACTGTCTTTGCGTGACGGGGACGTGTATCTGAGTAAGAGTTCACAGCTGGTGCTGGGGATTCAACCGGGCGATACGGCGCACGTCCAGGATTCGTCGCTCAATGTCGCCAAGGTCAAAGTCAGCGACATTTCGCTTAACTATCTGGGCAACACGCTTTACATGACGCAGGGCACCTATGAGCGCGCGTTTGGCCGAAGCGCACGCCTTAACGGCGTCTTTGTGCTGCTTAAGGGCTCGTCGGCCGACCAGATTGCGTTTAGCAAGAATCTTAAGAGTGACGGTTGGCTTACGATTTCGAGCACGGCCGAACATTGGCAGAACTACGAGGCGAACTTTACGATTATCA
>CABSUD010000219.1:0-2911 GCA_902480795.1 uncultured Collinsella sp.
CGTCCAAACAAAACGTGCCGCCCTAAACGGGGCGGCACGCCATTTTTCTATCAGACAACTCGTTGAAGTAAGGCCGCGAAGGCCGCGGGGCCGGGAGGGGTTTCCTAAGGGCACATCCCGCAGCCGCAACGCGGCGAGGACGTGCCCGTGGAAACCCCGCAGGCCCCGCGGCCGGTGGGAGCAACGCTACTTCACGACCAGAATGTCGCAATCCGTATTGCGCAGCAGGAACGTCGAAATCGAGCCCAGGAGCGCGTACTTAATTGAGGACAGGCCGCGGGCGCCGCAGAGCACCAGATCGGGCTTGACCACGTCGAGCATCTCATCCTTGAGCGTCTCACGAATGCGGCCGGTACGAATCATGACCTCGACCTCGGGAATGTCGGGATTGGCTTTGGCCTCCTCGAGCTGCTTGGCGATGGAGTTGTTAAAGGCCTCCTCCAAGCCGTTGACCAGGTCGACCGGATAGGAACCGGCGCTCTCGAGCGCGGTGGAGTCGATAACGTGGCCGATGATCAGCTTAGCGCCGTTGTTCGCGGCGACCTTGATGGCGCGTGCGAGCACAAAATCCTGCTGCTCAGTACCGTCGAGTGAAACAAATACCTTGGTATAGCCCTCGTTCATGGTTTCCTCCTTGGTCTATCGCACGGGCGCGGGGCTCGTGCGTCGGGCGGGCGCGGGCGCGTTGGCCGCCGGACACTTTATCTTGTTGCAGTTATACCCAAGGATTCGGATTTGACCGCTCGCAATTCTGTGAACGGGCGAGTTTTTTGGTAAGGGTAGGCGCAGGCGCGCCGCCAACGGTTGATAATGGGACATCGCCCGCACCGTCCGCAGAACAATATCGGCGGGTGTCTAACGAGGGGGTCCCTTTGGATATCATCGAGCTTCTAAAATCTGCCTTCATGGGCCTGGTCGAAGGCATCACCGAATGGCTGCCCGTTTCGTCGACCGGTCACATGATCTTGGTGGACGAGTTCGTCAAGATGAACGTGAGCGAGACGTTCTGGAATATGTTCCTGGTCGTGATTCAGCTCGGCGCCATTCTGGCTGTCTGCGTCCTGTTCTTCCATGAGCTCAACCCGTTCTCGCCCAGCAAGGGCAAGGAGGGCCGTCGCGACACCTGGGTGCTGTGGGGCAAGATTGTGCTCGGCTGCATTCCCGCCGCGGCGATCGGTCTGCCGCTCAACGACTGGATGGAGGAGCATTTCTACAATGCTCCCGTCGTGGCGCTGGCGCTCATTGTGTACGGCGTACTGTTTATCGTGATTGAGAACTGGCGCGCGAGCAAGCGCGAGGAAATGGCCGTTGCCGGTTCGTTTGGTTCGCGTGCTGTGGTGGCGGGCGGACGTCCCGCCGGTGCGCACTTTGCGGCGCCCGCCGCGGCTACCGCTGAGGATGAGGACGATGACGAGAATCTGGACTTTGGCTCCATCGCCACGCTCGAGGACCTGAGCTGGAAGACTGCGCTGGGTATCGGCTGCTTCCAGGTGCTTTCGCTGGTGCCTGGTACGTCTCGCTCCGGTTCTACCATCATTGGCGGCCTGCTTTTGGGCTGTACGCGTTCGGTGGCGTCCAAGTTTACGTTCTTCCTGGCCATCCCTGTCATGTTTGGCGCGAGTGCGCTCAAGCTGGTCAAGTACTTCATCAAGGGCGGCACGTTCGGCGCCAACGAGGTCGCTATCTTGGGCGTGGGCTGCGTTGTGGCCTTTGTGGTTTCGCTCATCGCCATCAAGTGGCTCATGGGCTTCGTCCGCCGTCACGACTTCAAGTGCTTCGGTGTTTACCGCATCATCCTGGGCATCGTAGTGCTCGCATACTTCTTCGTTCTGGAGCCTATGCTCGGCCTGTAACTTGGTTGACGCTGCGCGGCGGCCATGACATCGGCGGTTTCGTGATTGTCAATAGATTGGTGCAGACTAACCTGACCCCATTGCACCAAATCCGCTGGGGCGAGCCTGACGGTGACGCACGGAGTCGTGGTGTGATTTGCGTCGGTGTCCGCGCGGCTCGGTATACTGGTACGGCTCAAACTATGGCGCTGCCCGCAGGCGCGCCGTCCGTCAGATGAGGAGTCGCCCATGACCCAGCCCTTGCCCTGGGAAAAGAATGTCGCGGTACCTGTGCCGCCCGCGCCGGAACCCGTGCCGCTCGATGCATACACCGCCCCTGCTGCGCCGGAGCCCGAGCTCGTTCCGCTCGACATCTACGACGCTCCCGCGCCGGCGCCCAAGCCCGCCAAGCCGCTCGTCGACATCGACAGCCTTAATCCCGCTCAGCGCGAGGCGGTCCTGACCACCGAGGGCCCGCTGCTGGTCCTTGCCGGCGCCGGCTCGGGCAAGACCCGCGTCTTGACCTTCCGTATCGCACATATGCTCGGCGACCTGGGCGTTAAGCCCTGGCAGATCCTTGCCATCACGTTTACCAACAAGGCCGCGGCCGAGATGCGTGAGCGTCTGGCGGCACTCATTCCCAGCGGCACCCGTGGCATGTGGGTATGCACCTTCCATGCCATGTGCGTGCGTATGCTGCGCGAGGACGCCGACCTGCTGGGATACACCGGTCAGTTCACCATCTACGATGACGATGACTCAAAGCGCATGGTGCGCGACATTATGCAGGCGCTCGGTATCGAGCAAAAGCAGTTCCCCATCAACATGATCCGCAGCAAGATCAGCTCGGCCAAAAACGCCATGATCGGCCCCGAGGACATGCTCAAATCCGCCGACAGCCCCAATGACAAAAAGGCCGCGCAGGTCTACCTGGAGCTGGAACGCCGCCTGCGCGCCGCCAACGCGATGGACTTCGACGACCTGCTCGTGCGCACGCTCGAGCTGCTGCGCACCCGCCCCGAGGTGCTCGACAAGTACCAAGAGCGCTTCCGCTACATTAGCGTCGACGAGTATCAGGA
>CABSUD010000220.1:0-2880 GCA_902480795.1 uncultured Collinsella sp.
ACACCCAAGCCGATTGATTTAAGATCATCCGCATGCGCAAAAACCTGAGCGGGTGTGCCCTCGGCAAACACCGCGCCCTCGTTCATTACGACGATACGGTCGCAGCAATTGGCCAGGTCATCCATACTGTGCGAAACCATGACGACGGTCAGGCCATCGCGGTGAAGTCGATCGATGAGCTCCAAGAAATCACTGCGCGCCGCCGGATCGAGCCCCGCCATGGGTTCATCGAGTACCAGGGCCTCGGGCTCCATGGCAAGCACGCCAGCAAACGCCACGCGCCGCTGCTGCCCGCCCGAGAGCTCAAAGGGGCTCTTATCGCCCACCGTGGCCAGGTCGAGGCCCGCGCGCGCGAGCGATGACTCAACGCGGCGGGCAACCTCGGCCTGCGACAAGCCAAGGTTGCGCGGACCAAATGCCACGTCCTGTGCCACGGTCTCGGCAAACAGCTGACGCTCTGGATACTGAAACACCACGCCGACCTTTGCCTTAACCGCGGCGGCATCTTTCTTGTTTGCCAGGTCGAGCCCCAATGCGCAAACGGAACCCTCCTGGGGACGAATCAGACCGTTGAGATGCTGAACCAGCGTCGACTTACCCGAACCGGTATGGCCCGCAAGGCCCAGGAACTCGCCACGACGCACCGTTAGCGACACATCACGCAACGCCCAGGGGCTGCTAGGGTCGTTGCCCCAGAGGGCCTGCTTGTTCGATGTGCCCTCGGCGGCTGAGCGCTTGTGCCAACGGCGACGCTCACGGGCGCTCAGCGAATAGCTATACGAAAGGTGCGAAATCTCGATGACAGGCTGCAGCGCCGTCAGCGATTTCCGACTGGGATGCGGAAGACTGCCCCGCGGTGCCCGCCTCACTTCGCTCGGTATAGGCCTGCGCAACCTCGGCAACCATATCCGCCTCGCGCACCTGCGCGTGAACGGGCACGCCCTTCGCACGAAGCGCCCTGCCAAGACAGCACGATGCCGGCATATCCAGGTTCAGCCGCGCGAGTTCGTCCGCCTGCGTCAAGATTTCATCGGGAGTACCGAGCATGGCAACGCGGCCCGCTTGGAAGACAGCAACGCGATCGGCCTCGGCGGCCTCTTCCATAAAGTGCGTAATCATCACGATGGTCATGCCGCGTTCGTGCAGCGCGTGACAGGCCTTCATAAGGCCCTTGCGCCCGCGCGGATCGAGCATCGAGGACGCCTCGTCCAAAATGAGCACACGCGGCTCCATGGCGAGCACGCCGGCAAGCGCCACGCGCTGCTTTTGTCCGCCCGAGAGAGCGTGGGTCTCGTGTCGCTCAAAGCCCACCAGGCCCACGGCCTTCAGCACATCCCGCACACGCTGCGCGATCTGGGCCGATGGCACGCCCAAGTTTTCGGGACCAAAGGCAACATCGTCTTCGACAAGCATCGCCACAAGCTGGTCGTCGGGATTCTGGAACACCATGCCCGCAGTCGAGCGGATGTCGTAGACCAGCTCGGGATCGGACGCGTCCATGCCGTTGACACACACCGTTCCCGCATCGGGCTGCAGCAGCGCGTTCAAATGCTTGGCAAACGTCGACTTGCCCGACCCGTTTCCGCCGAGGATGCAGAAAAACTCGCCATCCGCGATGTTCAGATCGATGCCATCGAGCGCCAGTGCAGCACCGTCATAGCTAAAGGAAACGCCCCGACACTCAATCATGCGCGGCCTTTGACCTGGTCCTTTTTAGGCGTGATGAGGTTGGAGACCGCCTTGTACACCGCCAGCGTCAACACCGAGTTGAGCACGGTCTTGATGAGGTTGAACGGCAGCACGGCGGGAATCATGAGCGGGGCGATCACATCGACCGAGCCATACCAGAACCAAACGCCGATGGTCAGGTTCGCGACCATGGACAGCGCCGTAGCGGCAATGACGCCGAGCGCCAGGCCAATCACGGCACCCTTGTAGGTGTGCATCTTTTGGTAGACGATCGCCGCGGGCAGAATAAAGCCCAGCGTAGCAACCAGGTTCATAAGCGCGCCGACCCAGTCACCCGTGGTGAGCGCATGGATAACGATCGCCATAGCGGCAACAGCGGTGCCGGCGCCGGGACCATACGCAAACCCGCACACCATCGCCGGCACCAGCGACGGGTCATAGGTCAAAAACGGCGCCGAAGGAAGGATGGGCAGCTGCACGTACATAAACAGGGCGCCCAGGGCGCACATCAGCGCCATGGTAACGAGCTGTTTGGTGCTCCACCTATTCGTGTTCTCAAAATGGATATGCTGCGACTGTTCAGACATAAGATCACCTGCCTCTTTCATCCGGACTCTAACCGTTGGTACTGGGATCTCACCAGTTCAGCCGGCATGCGAACCAACACACGCACGGGTCGCGGACTCATCGGCTCGGTCGCAGACACCTCGCCTGCGCCACGGCGTCCCTTTGACACCGCCCGATTTACCGCCAGTGGGGAATTCCACCCCGCCCTGAAACAGCAATTGCAAGTGTAGCACGAGCAGGTTTTCGCGCAAGTATGCCGAGGGTAATTTGTGATGGGGAAACGTTCCAGAAACGCGGCCGGGACAGAGCACACGTCGACCACGTACCCCACCCATCCCAAAGTGGTGCGCCTTTCGCGCAAAGCGCGAAACAGCAACCGGGATGCGTATCCCCATCAGCCACAATCTCCGCCCACGCCGACCTCAAGGCCGTAAACGCAGGGAATCCGGGGGCGGGACGGGGCTTCTCTCCGGAACATTCCGCAGGACGCAAAGAGGCTCCGCAGCGCGAAGCGCGATGCGGAGCCTCTTTGCATGTCCGAGGACGTTTTGGGAAATAACCCAAAACCGGCCCCAGTAATCCTACAGGAGTTGAACCCTTTAGAACTTGTCGTGGAAGGTACGC
>CABSUD010000221.1:0-2878 GCA_902480795.1 uncultured Collinsella sp.
CGGCTCCTACACGTAGACCTTGTCGAGACGCATGCCAAAGCCGCAGGCGACCTCGTAGTTAATCGTTCCGCGCAGTCGGGCCATCTCGTCCATAGTGATCTCGGCATCGCCATCGCGGCCGACAATGATCATCTCGTCACCATACTCGGCCTCGGGAATCTCGTGTGCCGGGTTGGACTGAATGGCGACCATAAACTGGTCCATGCAGATATTGCCAACCTGATGCACGCGCTCGCCGCGATACAGCACATCCATACGATTGGAAAGCGTACGCGATAGGCCATCGGCATAACCGATCGGCAGCGTGCAGATCTGAACGCGCGTACGCGGTACGCGGTAGGTAAAACCGTAGCCCACGCCCTCACCCATCGCAGGGTGTGCCACGCGCGTCACACGCGCATGGACGCTCATAACGGGATCAAGCTGCATCACGCGGCCACTCAGCTCGCACGGCTGCATGCCATACAAGCCAACGCCGGCGCGGATCATATCAAAATGCATCGAGGGGTCGAGCATCGAGGACGGCGTGTTGGCGCAGTGCACGATACCGCACTCAAAACCCGCATCCTTAATGGCCTGAACGGCCTCGGTAAAGCGCTGACACTGCAGCTTGTAGTCCCAGCCCGAAGGTTCATCGGCCGTGGCGAAGTGCGTAAATACGCCGTCGCACTGAATACCGCGATGGAAATTTATACCGCGGACAAAGTCGAGCACCTGCGTGTAGTGAACGCCGATACGATTCATGCCCGTCTCGATGGCGAGATGATACTTGCCCACTTTGCCCGCCGCGACGGCACATTCGCCATACGCAAGAGCAAAGTCAGACGTATAGACCGAGGGCATGATATCAAACTCGAGCAACGTCGGAATGGCCTCGATAGGCGGCTCGCTTAGGATGAGGATGGGTTTCGTAATCCCGCCCTGTCGGAGCTCAACGCCCTCGTTAACCGTCGCCACGGCAAACATGTCGGCACCGACCGAATACATGATCTTGGCGCACTCAACAGCTCCATGACCATAAGCATCGGCCTTGACCACGCAGCACAGGCGCTGACGTGGATTCAGCAAGTTCTTATAGGCCCTCGTGTTGCGACGGAGCGCCCCGCGGTCGATCTCGACCCAGGACCAGCGCGTCAAATCGGCTTTATTCATGATTAGTCATCCGACCCTTCGTCCATGATTCCCAGATCTTCGAGCGCATCCTTTGCCGCCAGTTCCATGGCAGGACCGATCAAGTCGATAAGATCGGTCGCGATGACGCTCTTCTCACCATACTCCGTCGCCGCGGCAAAACCGGCGTAGCTGTGAAGTGCGACGGCGTACGAATACAGCAACTCCCAACGATCCATCTCGTCGCGCATGGTGGCAAGCGTGCCGGCCAAAATACCCGCGAGAACATCACCCGAACCGGCAGTTGCCAGAGAAGCCGGACCCGAGAGCGGCAGCAGCACACGCTCAACGCCACAGATAGCCGTCGTCGGCCCCTTGGCAATGACCACCAGATTGTCGGAGCCTGCAGCCCAGACAACCTTCTGCGCGGCCGCAATCGCGGTACCAAGGTCGTTCACCTCGTCACCGGCAACCAGACGCGAAAGCTCACGATAGTGCGGCGTCATAACCAACGGCTGCTCGCGACGATACATCTCGGGATTACTATCAATACCGTCAATGGCAATCTTAGCAAGGCAGTTGAGTGCATCGGCGTCCAAAATAAGCGGCACATCAAGCTCGAGCAAGCCCGAAACCACCTGCATAGCGCCGGCAGATGTCGTCATACCGGGACCGCACAGTACACAGCTGTACTTCTTTGCAATCTCGCACACCGTCATGCGCGCAGCGGCGCCAAAGGAGCCGCGGGAATCAGACGGAATAGCAAAGACGGGAATCGAAGGAAGTGCCATGCGAATAAGATTGGCGCAGGCGTCAGGAGCCGCGACTGCCACGTAACCAGCACCCGCGCGAGCTGCAGACTTGGCCGCCATAATGGCAGCACCAGGATATTGCGCAGATCCGGCGACAATAAGCACAGAGCCACGGGAATACTTATCGATATTCGTAGGTAGTGGAGCAAAGTAATCAACTAAGTCACCGGGCTCGACAATCTCGGCGGCGTGGTCGACATCATCGATGACCTCGTCAAGACGGTCGTAAAGATTGCCGCAGATCAAATCGCCAGCATACTCAGGGCCATCGGCGCTATACAAACCAATCTTGGGCGCAATCATTGTCACCGTATGCTCGGCACGAATGCAGTCGTCATCAACAACGCCCGTCTCGGCATTCAGGCCCGAGGGGACATCAATGGATACGACACAGTCGGCGCATTCATTGACCGTAGGAATCCAGATGGAGAACGGCGCACGCAGATTCCCGTGAAAACCGGTACCAAAAATGGCATCGACAACAACATCGGCCTTATCGATCAAAACCTCGAGTTCATCACGCGAGGGGCCGACGCAAACGTGCACATCGCGGCCGGCAGTACGACGAGCAACATGACGTGCCAGAGCAGCAGGAATCTCATCCGGTTCAACCGGAGAAACGATATCCACGTCCACACCCTTATGGCTCAGGATATCGGCGGCAACCCAACCGTCGCCGCCATTATTACCAAAACCGACCAGAACGAGAACCCGATCGGGATTGAGCTTCAAGACCTCGTTGGCGGCAAACTCACCCGCTAGCTCCATAAGCTCGGCCTTCGAAGTTCCCTCGCGTTCGATAATATCCTCGAGGCGAACGACTTCCTCGGTACTCAAAACCGGTTTCATCTATGCTCCTAGCGTATCTTGCGAAGCATCGCCCAGGTGCTCCGTCAATGCTGAATTCTGCAGCTGCTCAAGCTCATCTAAAACAGAGCGAGCCTCTTTAAATGTCT
>CABSUD010000222.1:0-2864 GCA_902480795.1 uncultured Collinsella sp.
GTTATTCTGTGTGTTTGTTTAAGCCTCAGCGAAGTCATATCAGACTGAAGTAATCGATACCTAAGGGGAGGAATGCAGACCCTGGCGGGCCTACATTCCTCCCCGGCGGGACAGGGAGAGATATATGGAAGAAATGCCCAAGAACTACGATCCGTCGACCAACGAGCCGGCGATCCTGCAGAAGTGGCTCGACGGCGGCTACTACAAGCGCCGTGAGGGCGTGGGCGACTGCACCGTTACCATTCCGCCTCCCAACGTTACCGGCAAGCTTCACATGGGTCACGCTACCGACGACTCCATCCAGGACGCCATCATTCGTATGGCCCGCATGCGCGGCAAGTCCACGCGCTGGGTGCTCGGTACCGACCACGCCGGTATCGCTACGCAGACCAAGGTCGACAAGAAACTCAAGAGCGAGGGCATTAGCCGCCTGGAGATCGGTCGCGACAAGTTCGTCGACGCCTGCTGGGACTGGACCCACGAGTACGGCGGCATCATCGTTGAGCAGATCAAGCGCATGGGCTGCTCCGTCGACTTCGATAACGAGCGCTTCACCATGGACGAGGACTACGCCCAGGCCGTGCGTAAGGTCTTCTGTGATTGGTATCATGACGGCCTGATCTATCGCGGCAAGCGCATCGTTAACTGGTGCCCCAACTGCACCACCGCCATCTCCGACGACGAGGCCGAGTACAAGGACGAGAAGGGCCATCTGTGGCACCTGCGTTACCCGTTGACCGAGCCGGTCAACGGCCAGGACTACATCGTCGTCGCCACCACGCGCCCCGAGACCATGCTCGGCGACACGGGCGTCGCCGTTTCCCCGAAGGACCCCGAGAAGGCCGCCTTCGTGGGCAAGACCGTCAAGCTTCCCATTGTCGACCGCGAGATCCCCATCTTTGAGGATTGGCATGTCGATGCCAACTTTGGTTCCGGCTTCGTTAAGGTCACCCCGGCCCACGACCCCAACGATTACGCCATGGGTCAGGCCCACGACCTTCCGCAGATCAATATCTTCGACGAGCACGCGGTGGTCGTCGAGGGTTATGGCGAGTTTACCGGCATGACTCGCGAGGAGTGCCGCGAGGCCGTCATTAAGTGGTTCGAGGAGCATGACCTGCTCGATCACGTGGAGGATCACGACCACTCCGTCATGCACTGCTACCGCTGCGACGCCGCACTGGAGCCGTGGCTGTCCGAGCAGTGGTTCGTCGCCGTCGATAAGCTCAAGGGGCCGGCGCTCGACGCCGTCAACTCTGGCAAGGTCACCTTCCACCCCGCGCGCTGGACGCAGACCTACACCACCTGGATGGAAAACCTTAAGGACTGGTGCATCAGCCGCCAGCTGTGGTGGGGCCACCGCATCCCCGTGTTCTACTGCGAGGACTGCGGCTGGGAGGACGCTCTTACCGAGGACACCGACGTGTGCCCCAAGTGCGGCGGCCATCACGTGCATCAGGACGAGAACGTGCTGGACACCTGGTTCAGCTCGCAGCTGTGGACCTTCGCCACGCAGGGCTGGCCGCAAAAGCCGGAGCTGCTCGAGGGCCATCACCCCACGACGGCGCTCGTCACCGCGCGCGACATCATCGCGCTGTGGGTTGCCCGCATGGTCATGAGCTCGCTGTACTTCCTGGACGAGGTGCCGTTTAAGGACGTCGTCATCTACCCGACGATCCTTGCCAAGGACGGCAGCCGCATGTCCAAGTCCAAGGGCAACGGTGTTGACCCCATGGACCTCATTGGCATGTACGGTGCCGACGCCATGCGCTTCAACCTGCTGACGCTCTGCACCAACAACCAGGACGTCAAGTTCGACGCGAATATCGACAAGAAGACCAAGAAGCTTATCGACAGCCCGCGTACCGACCAGGCCAAGTCGTTTGTGACCAAGATCTGGAACGCCAGCCGCTTCCTGCTCATGAACATGGAGGGCTACACGCCCGGCGAGCCCGTCGTGGAGACGCCGGCCGACGCCTGGATGTTCAGCCGCCTGGCAAAGGCCGTGAAGATGGTCACCGAGGGCATCGAGAACTACACCTTTGGTGACATGGCCCGCGGCGTGCAGCAGTTCTTCTGGAACGAGGTCTGCGACTGGTACGTCGAGGTCACCAAGGCCCGCTTGAAGGGCGAGGGTCGTCTGCAGGCGCAGCGCAACCTGATCTTTGTGCTCGATACCTCCATTCGCCTGATGCACCCGCTTATGCCGTTTGTCACCGAGGAGATCTGGGACAACATGCCGGCGAGCGTGCTCGATCTGGACGCCGAGGGCAACGTTGACCGTGCCGAGGCGCTCATGATCGCCAAGTGGCCGGAGCCCGCCGACTACGCGAAGTATGTCGATGAGCCCGCCGAGCGCGCGTTTGAGCTGTGCCGCGCCGTCGTTTCCGCCGCTCGCGCCACGCGCTCGCGTTACCGCTTGAGCCCCAAGGCCGAGCTCGACGTGGTCGTGCGCGCCGGTGCCGAGGACATCGAGAAACTCGAGAGCCTGCGCTCCACGATTGAGCCGCTGGCCAACACCGCCTCGCTTGTCATGGGTACCGACGTTGAGAAGCCGGCTGCGAGTATTGCCGTTGTCGATAGCGGCGTCGAGGTCTTTGTGGTGCTCGAGGGCAAGGTCGATCTTTCGGCCGAGAAGGCGCGTCTTGAGAAGGAGATCGCCGCGGCTCAGAAGGAGCTTGCCGGCTGCGAGAAGACGCTTGCCAACGAGGGCTTTGTGGCCAAGGCCGCGCCTGCGGTGGTCCAGAAGAAGAGGGACCGTGCAGCTGAGCTCAAGGAGATCCTGGCGGCGCTGAACTCGCAGGTTGCTGACTTCTCGTAGGCGGTACTGGGGGACGCGGTTTGGGGCTTTGCTCGCTACTGCG
>CABSUD010000223.1:0-2835 GCA_902480795.1 uncultured Collinsella sp.
AACGTTTCATCATTGGCGGCTTTAGGTGAATAACTGACCTACTCGAACGGTAAAATAGTGTTTGTCTGAGCGTTGAGACGTTTAGACATCGCGCATTGTCATCGCCGACAACGCGCAAAACGGTCCTAACGGAGCCAATCGGGTGCTCCGTTATATACGCAAGTCTAAGAGGGGCTTGTTTAGGAGGCACAGCATGGGACGTTTTACCAATCCTCGCGATCTGTACTTTGGTGAGGGCGCTCGCCACGAGGTGAAGAACCTCAAGGGCAAGAAGGCCATCATCGTTTCTGGCGGCAGCTCTATGCGCCGCGGCGGGTTCCTGCAGGACGTCGAGAACGACCTTAAGGAAGGCGGCTTCGAGGTCAAGCTGTTCGAGGGCGTCGAGTCCGACCCGTCCATCGAGACGGTCATGAAGGGCGCCGAGGCCATGCGCGAGTTCGAGCCCGACTGGATTATCGCCATCGGCGGCGGCTCGCCCATCGATGCCGCTAAGGCCATGTGGGTCTTCTACGAGTATCCCGAGGAGTCCTTCGACAACATCATCCAGCCGTTCAGCTTCCCTGAGCTGCGTCAGAAGGCTCATTTCTGCGCCATCTCCTCTACCTCCGGCACCGCTACCGAGGTCACCGCGTTCTCCGTCATTACCGACTACGCCAAGGGCATCAAGTACCCGCTGGCCGACTTCAACATCACCCCTGATGTCGCCATCGTCGACCCCGAGCTCACCTACACCATGCCCGCCAAGCTGTGCGCTCACACCGGCATGGATGCTCTGACCCACTGCATGGAGGCCTACGTTTCCACCTGCGCCTCTATGTTCACCGACGCCAACGCTCTGCACGGCATCCGCGAGATCGTCGAGTGGCTGCCCAAGTCCTATGCTGGCGACCATGAGGCCCGTCAGCACATGCACGAGGCTCAGTGCATCGCCGGTATCGCCTTCTCCTCGGGCCTGCTCGGCATCGTTCACTCCATGGCTCACAAGACCGGTGCTGCCTTCGAGAACGGCCACATCATCCACGGTGCCGCTAACGCCATGTACCTGGGTAAGGTCATCCAGTGGAACTCCAAGGATCCCCGTGCTGCCGAGCGTTACGCTTACGTGGCCAAGGAGATCCTGCACCTTCCCGGCGAGACCAACGAGGAGCTCATCGCCGCGCTCGTCCAGAAGATTCGCGACCTCAACGATCAGCTCAACATTCCGCAGTCCATCAAGGATTACGCGAATGGTGGCGTGAAGGTCGACGCCGAGAACCCGCAGATGGTTTCCGAGGAGGAGTTCCTCGCCAAGCTGCCCGAGATCGCCGCGAACGCCGAGCAGGACGCCTGCACGCCGGAGAACCCGCGTGAGACCAAGGCTGCCGACTTCGAGAAGATCCTCAAGGCCTGCTACTACGACACCGACATCGATTTCTAATCGACTCTTGTTATCGTAACGAGGGGCTCCGCACGTATCCGTACGGAGCCCCTTTCTTTTTTAGAGAATGGGATAGTTATGGCTGCAATTTTCAATAGCCCCAGCAAGTACATCCAGGGTCCGGACGAGCTCGCCAAGCTCGGCTCCTATGTCGAGCCGCTCGGCGCTAAGGCCCTCGTCATCGTGACGCCTTCGGGCAAGAAGCGCGTCGGTGCCAAGATCGAGGGCGGCTTTGCCGAGGCCAAGGCCGAGCTGCTGTTTGAGGACTTTAACGGCGAGTGCTCCAAGGGCGAGGTCGATCGCCTGGTTGCGCTCGCTCGCGACAACGGTTGCGACATCATCGTCGGCGTCGGTGGCGGCAAGATCCTCGACACCGCGAAGGCCGTCGCCTATTACCTGGAGTCCCCGGTTATCATTTGCCCCACCATTGCCTCGACCGATGCACCGTGCTCGGCACTTTCGGTGCTCTACACCGACGACGGCCAGTTCGATAAATATCTCTTCCTTAAGGCAAACCCCAACATTGTCCTGATGGATACGACGGTTATCGCGGCGAGCCCAGTGCGCCTGACGGTTTCCGGTATGGGCGATGCGCTCGCAACCTACTTTGAGGCCCAGGCGACGCATGATGCCGACGGTGGCACTTGCGCCGGCGGCAAGGGCGGAATGGCCGGCCTGGCGCTCGCCAAGCTCTGCTACGAGACGCTTATGGCCGATGGCGTCAAGGCCAAGGTCGCACTGGAGAAGGGTGCGCTGACGCCTGCTGTCGAGCATATCATCGAGGCCAATACGCTGCTTTCGGGCATTGGCTTTGAGAGCTCGGGCCTTGCTGCTGCTCATGCCATCCACAATGGCCTGACGATGCTGCCCGAGTGCCACAGCATGTATCACGGCGAGAAGGTCGCCTTTGGCACCATCGTCCAGCTGGTACTCGAGGATGCCCCGACTGAGAAGCTCGAGGAAGTCTTGGGCTTCTGCATTGAGCTGGGCCTGCCGGTTACGATGAAGGAACTTGGCGTTGCTGAGCTTACGCGCGAGCAGGCCATGATTGTTGCCGAGGCCGCGTGCGCGCCCGATGACACCATGTGCAACATGCCGTTTGAGGTGACGCCTGAGATGGTCGCCAACGCCATCCTGGGTGCCGACGCGCTGGGCCACTACTATCTCATGGATGAGTAAATCAAGCTAAGGAAGGGGCAAAGCCAGCAGATGGCTTTGCCCCTTTTTGCTATGGTGCAAAGGGGTCAGGTTGCTTTGCACCAATTGTTGTTGATGAAAGGGCGGATTCTCGTATGGCGCTTCCCATGGTTTATGGCGGTCCCGGACGATATGTTCAGGGGCCAGGTGAGCTCTCGCGTCAGGGCAGGTATTTGTCATGGTTGGGCTGCGCTGCCTATGTCTTGTTTGACCAGGGCACC
>CABSUD010000224.1:0-2824 GCA_902480795.1 uncultured Collinsella sp.
GCACCCTGCAGCGCTATGCCCGCCGGCCTGACCTGGACGTGTCCTCCCTGGTGTACGCTCCCCTGGTCTTTGCCGGCTGGTGCCGGTATCTGCTGGGTGTGGACGACCAGGGCGGGGAGATGCCTGTGAGCCCCGACCCCATGGCGCCCCAGCTCCAGGCCCTGCTGGCCGGGATCGAAGCGGGCCGGCCGGAGACCTGCTCGGACCAGCTGCGCCCCATCCTGTCCAACGCCGCCATCTTCGGCGTGGACAAGCCGTCCACGTGGGGCAATGACATCCTCGCCGGCGCGAAGAACGCCAAGAACACCATCACCCAGGGCACCGGCAAGGACCTTGCCGCCGACGTGGCGTCCCTCGGCAAGACCCTCGCGAAGGAAGGCTACGCAATCAACGGCTTCGCCAGCAAGCCCGGCCTCAACTGGGAGCTGACCGAACTGCGCGACGCGAACAACCGTCCCATCTACACGCCGAACCTGACCGACAAGCAGCCGGCCAACCTGTACGGATACCCGTGCAACGAGGTCCTCAACGGCAGCTGGGACGATTCCAAGGCGGTGCTTCTGGCCGCCGACTGGTCGAAATTCATCGTCGGCATCCGACAGGACATCACCTACAAGGTGTTCGACCAGGGCGTCATCTCCAACTCCGCCGGCGCCATCGTGTACAACGCGATGCAGCAGGACAGCCAGATCATGCGAGTGGTCATGCGCGTCGGCTTCCAGGTCGCCAACCCCGTCACCCGCGTGGCCAAGAAGGGCACGCAGTATCCCGCCGGATTCATCGTCCCGGCCGCGGCCGCCTCTTCCGAATCCCGCTGACGAGGAGGCGCATGATGGCGCGTGAACCATTCGCCACCATCCCGCAGCTGGCCGAATGGCTCGGCGAGGACATCGACGAGAAGTCGGCCGACGGCAAACGCGCCGCCATGGCGCTCAGATTCGCATCCAACCGCATCCGCGCATACACGCGGCGCGAATGGTCCGGACCGGACCTGCCGGAGGACCTGCAGGACGTGTGCATCACCTGCGCCGGCCGCCTGTGGAGCAATCCGAACGCGGAAACGCAGTGGACGCGCCAGATCGACGACGCCATGGACGGCGGAAGCCGGAAGGTCGACGAGGCCGGCGCCTACCTGACCGCCAGCGAGAAGGAGACGCTCGACCAGCTCGTGGCCGACCAGTCCCCGGCCATCGCCGGCCTCGGAATCCTGCACTCCACCAGAAACGAATCCGCCAACACGGACATGAGCCGGTATTGGACGGACGACGAGGACGGCGAACCGTTCCTCATGATGAAGGTGACGGGATGAGCAACAGGACGCTGACGAGAATGCGCCGATGGGCGGAAAACCTCATGACCGACTGGATACGCGTCACCGCGCCCGGCACGGTCACGGTCGACCCGTCCACCGGAGCCGAAACCGTGTCCCAACACGTCGTCTACGACGGCAAGGGAAAAGTGCAGACGGCCGGCGGCATCGCCGGACAGCAGCACAACGTGAACGGCGACGGCTCAGTCGGAGCGTTCATCCCCGAATGGGGCCTCTACCTCCACCTTCCCGTCACTGCCACGACGCCGCGCGAGGGATACGAGGCGACCGTCGTGGAATCGGCCGACCCGGCACTCGTCGGACGCCGATACCGGCTCGTGAACATGCAATCCGAAAAGACGCACGCCACCGCCAGAAGATGGAACGTGCAGGAGATCTCGATGGAAGGAGGCTCATAGTGCGCATCGACTCCCATGAGCTCGACGAACTGGCGAGAAAACTCACCGTCGCGAGCGTCCGCGCGCCGATCAAAGCGGCCAACGCCGTCAAGAAAGGCGCGCAGAACATCAAAACCGCGGTCAAAGCGGATCTCGCGTCGAGCAGCCATTCGAGCTTCCGCCGAATACCCATCGCCTACGAGATCAAAACCGAAGGCATGAGGGTCGAGGCGGACATCGCGCCGGTCAAGACAGCAGGCGGCCTCGCCAACATCGCGTTCTTCGGAGGCGCCCATGGCGGAGGAGGCACCCACCGCTTCTACGAACACGGCGAACAGGAGTTCGAGACCACCGCCCGATACGTCGAGGAAGCCGGGGCAAGCCTATGACCGACTTCCTGAAGGTCAGGGAATCCGTCCTCCGGCTCGTCGGCGAGATCCGCGGCTGGGACGTGTACACGGACGGCATCGCTCCAGCCGGCAAAACCCCACCATGGGTCGTCATCGGACTGACCGAAACCAGCCGAACGCACACGGAAAGCCAATCCACCGACCTGCACATCGGCAGACTCGACATCCGCATCGTCGCACGAAGCCAGACAAGCGTCGACACACTCGCCTCGCATCTCACGGAAAGACTCGACGGAGCCCTCTCCGACATGCCGGGATTGTCCCCGCTCATCGGAGACGTGGACACCGGCAGCACCCCAAGCGACCTGACCGACCCGGACACCGGCACGCCATACATGATGCGCGTGCTCACATGGCGGGTCGGCTGGCCGGAAACAACATGAAAGGAAACACCATGCAGAAAGTCCCAGCACATCTCGGAGACGGCGAATTCCGAACCATCATGGTCGAGGAATCCGGCATCAAGGACTACACCAACCCCACCGTCACCGAACTGAACAACTCCAACAACCTCGACCTGAGCCCCTACCTGTCCGCGACCGGCTGGCACCTCACCCACAGCCAGGACATGGTCGACGACGACCGCGAATCCTCCGCGACCGTCGGACAGATCCCCGGACAGGAGAAATTCACCGACGGCAGCATGGACCTCATCGACAACGTCAACACCACCGACGCGAAGGAATACAACAAAGCCGTCGACATGC
>CABSUD010000225.1:0-2814 GCA_902480795.1 uncultured Collinsella sp.
CCTCGCCCGTCACCAGACGAGCGCGGTGCACCTGCGCGAGCGATGCGCTACCAAGCGGGTTGGGGTCGATCGCATCGAACATCTCCCCCAGGCGCAGGCCGTATTCTTCCTCCAGACAGCGAAGCACTACCTCGTACGGCACCGGCTCCACGTCGGAGCGCAGACGACGCAGCTCGTCGCAAAAGCGTTGCGGCAAAATCTCGGACCGGTTGGCCAGAATCTGCCCCATCTTGACGAACATGGGGCCGAGTTCCTCGAGCAGGCGGCGCAAACGAACCGGCGTGAGGTTATCCCACACGCGGTACTTTTTGACCAGGCGAACAATCTGCCCAATGCGTTCGCGACGACCCGCCGGCGTGAGCTGGTATTCCTCGTCCGGTGCCATCGCGTCGGGCTCCTCGGGCACCATATCGACAGCGCGCGGCTTCTTGCGAGCGCCCGAGACGGCGGCATCGACCTCGTCGACAACCGCCGCCTCGTCACCCAAGGGATCTAGATTGTTGAAATCGGTGGTGGAATCTGCCATCTGCGCTGCTACTCGGCCTCTTCGGCGTCCTCTGCGTCGTCGGGCTCAACGGACTCGACGGGCACCGAGGTCACGTTGTCCTCGACCGAATCGACGATGTCGCGCACATGGGCCAAAAAGGCCGTGCGCTGGGGAGCGGTCATAACGCGGACGCGGGCCAAGATGAGCTCGTCGAGTACGCGCTGCGCCGCGGTCTCGCCCTGCATACCCAGACGCTCGGTCAGGTCGGAGATGGTGCCGCCGGCCTGCTCGAACATGTCGGACACGCTGCGGGCGATATCGGGGGCGCCGGCGTCCTTGCGCGCCTGCTCACCCTTGGTGCCCAGGTCGTCGAGGACCTTCTTGCCGCCCTCGACGGCAACGGCAGCGGCGCCGAAGCCCACGTTGATGGCCCCGTTAACAAGCTGATCGAGTTTCATAACCATGGTTGTCTCCAATCACAAACAACTGCATTGGCGTTCTTGTACCCAAGATTGAGCGAAAGCGACAAAGCGTTTTAGCGCTATTCGATTGACGGGAAATACCTACCTGATGTTGTCGTTCATCGCGAAAGAGTTCTTCATGGCGCAGCTCGTGGTGTAGAGCACCTTGCCCAGTAGAGTATCGGTCTCTACGCGAACACGCTCGGCAAAGGCCTCATTGGCGCGCGCAAGCTCGGCAGGCACCTCGGCCTCGGGCAGAACGGCTACTGCAGCGTCGACGTCATGGATCTGCTTGTGGCCCATGCCACCGACCTTCTCCTGATAGTCCTCCACGGCGCGGCCGCACTCATGGAAGCGGACGTCGGCCAGGGCGCCGATCAGGCGATTGGCCCAGTAGAAGTTTTCGGACGTCACGCGAGCCTGCGTGTCGGCATAGTACTCGGGCATGGTCTCGACGTTGGCGTACAGCGGAACCAGCGCGTTAAACGAGTTGGAGCCAAACGCCATCCACTGCACGGCGCGATAGGCCGGCTGCGCATAGGGGCGCAGCTGCAGCACGGCGAGTTGGCTGTTGCGGTTAATGCCGATGGGGCGATAGGCGCCGCGCGTGGCGGGCGTGCCCTTGCTGCCGTAGCAGTCGTACTCCGTGCCCTGGTAGTGGCTCGAAAGCACGTACTTAATGTCCTCGATGGTCACCTTGCGCTCGGGCACGCGGCTCCAGGGGATGTCGTCGCTCTCGGGCGTGTAGTCGGCCTCGGGACCATCCCACACGTCGCTGGGGTTGAGGCAGCGCTGCATGTACCAGGCGCGCGGCGTATTGTAGACGTGGTCGCTGTCGCTGTGCGAGCCAAAGGCCTCGCGCGGGTTAAAGACCGCGGCGGGACCGTCGCCCTCAACGCCCAGCGTCAGGTCCAGATGCCACTCGGCCATCCAGGCGCGCAGGTCGGCGGAGCACATGTGGTCGGCCTGGGCGCCCTCGGCGTCATCCAGGTCAAAGCTGTCGATACCCAGCTGGTTGGGCATGGTCACATAGGCGTCGTCAGGCACGCGCTTGGCAATCCAGTGGTGACCGCCGATGGTCTCGAGCCACCAGATCTCGTCCACGTCGCTAAAGGCGATGCCGTTGTTCTCGTAGGTGCCGTAGCGCTCGAGCAGGTCGCCCAGGATACGGACGCCGTCGCGGGCGGACTTGGCATACGGCAGGACCAGGGTCACCATGTCCTCCTCGCCCAGGCCACCAGGCTGCGCCGGCACATAGCCGTCCTCGCCCTCGTTGCCCTTGGCGGGCACGTAGTCCACGAGCGGATCGGCGCCGCGAACGCGCTCGTTGGTGGTGAGCGTCTCGGTTGCGGACATGCCAACATTGAGCTCGTTGAAACCGGCCTCAGCCCAGATGCCGTGGCCGGGAATGACGTCGGGAACGCTCGTGTAGCGCATGGGGTTGTCGGGCAGCTCAATGGTCAGGTGGCTCAGGACGCTCGTGTAGACGCGCGGCTGCTCGTCGGGATGCACCACGCGCATGCGCTTGGGCTCAAACACCCCGTTGGACGAGTCCTCGTTACGCGCGACAAGCGTCGACCCGTCGTAGCTCGCGTTCTTACCAACCAAAATCGTTGTGCACGGCATGTGCATCCTCCTTGAGCGAAGAAATCAAACGGCAACAGTGTATCGCTTCGGCGCAAAAAGGGCGAAACCGCCGCCCCGGCAGCCCCTGTGGGCAAAAAATGCCAAATATGAGTACTGTCACCAAATTAGTAGCAGCAAATTTCCTTGTAATGAGTGCCGGAAATCCCCAATTGTCCAAAAGCAAGACAACGTTATTCCCCATAGGTTCAATAAAATGGGCTCCCCAACGAGAATGAATAT
>CABSUD010000226.1:0-2805 GCA_902480795.1 uncultured Collinsella sp.
TGCATACGGGTGAATGATGGTCTTGTCAACACGAGGCGTGATGTTCGAGCGCCTCTCAGTAATAGTCGGCAAGACCGGCGGAAAGGAAATCGACATGGCACTGCCTAAGGATTTCATCGACACCAACGACTTCACCAAAGAGCAGATCCTGGCTATCGAGGATCTTGGCCTGGCAATGAAGAAGGCCATCAAGGTTGACGGTTATTATCCGCACCTGCTCCGCAACAAGAGCCTTGGCATGATCTTCCAGCAGGTCTCCACCCGCACTCGTCTTTCCTTCGAGACCGCTATGACCGACCTCGGCGGCCATGCTCAGTTCTATGGCCCTGGCACCATCCAGCTCGGCGGTCACGAGTCCCTGGGCGACACCGCTCGCGTTATGGGCTCGCTGCTCGACATCATGATGGCTCGCGTTGACCGTCACAAGGACGTCGTCGGCCTCGCCGAGGGCTCCGCTGTGCCCGTCATCAACGGCATGTCCGAGTTCAACCATCCCACGCAGGAGATGGGCGACCTCATGACCATGCTCGAGAACCTCCCCGAGGGCAAGAAGATCGAGGACTGCACCCTGGCCTTCATCGGCGACGCCACCCAGGTCTGCGTCTCCCTCATGTTCATCGCTTCCAAGGTCGGCATGAAGTTTGTCCAGTTTGGACCTAAGGGCCACCAGATCCCCGACGGCGGCCTGCACGTTGGCACCGTCGAGGAGCGCGCCGAGTTCGGCAAGCAGATGATGGCCATCGCCGAGGAGAATTGCAAGGTCTCCGGCGGCTCGGTCGTCATCTCCGACGACATCGAGTGCATCAAGGGCGCCGACTTCATCTACACCGACGTGTGGTATGGCCTGTACGACGAGGAGGTCTCGGGCGAGAACTACATGGACGTGTTCTATCCCAAGTATCAGGTCACCATGGACATGATGAACTTCGCCGGCCCCAACTCCAAGTTCATGCACTGCCTGCCGGCCACCCGCAACGAGGAGGTCGTCGACGAGGTCATGGACGATCCCGAGCGCTCCCTGTGCTGGGTCGAGGCCGAGAACCGCAAGCACTCCATCCGTGCTCTCCTTGCCGCCCTGGGCAAGCGCACCCCGCTCAACGACGAGGGTGTCGAGTACTCCGCCAAGGCTGAGCTCCACGCCGCTCTCGAGGCTCTCGAGCAGCTCTAAGCCACAAGGCGCCTAAACGCACGTTTGCGGGCGGCGGATGCTCGTCTCCTGTCGCCCGCTCACCGAGGCCCAAGCAATTGCCTTAATACCTTAGGGCCTCGGATCTGTCCAAGACTGAGCGAAGGAGCTCATCATGAGCGACGGAAAGAAAAAGCTTTCCTTCTTGACGGTCATTTCGACCATCATCTGCGTCGTCTTCGTTTGCGAGGCCGCCGCTCCTGCTGCTGCCATTGGCAACCAGCAGTTCTTCTGGTGGATCTTCCTGATCCTGACCTTCCTGCTTCCCTACGGCATGGTTGTCGCCGAGCTCGGTACCACCTATGACGGCGAGGGCGGCATTTACGACTGGGTACGCGATGGCCTGGGCGACAAATGGGGCGCCCGCATCTCGTACTACTACTGGGTTAACTACCCGCTGTGGATTGCCTCGCTGGCCACTATGTTCCCGGACATTTTGGGCATGGTCTTTGGCGTCGAGTTCAATCTGATTGCCAAGATTGGTATCGACCTTGCCTTTGTGTGGATTGTCTATCTTATGGGTCGCTCAAAGGCTGCCGACTCCGAGTGGGTCCTGAACGGCGGCGCCATCATCAAGGTCGCCGTTGCCGTTATCGTCGGCGCTTTGGGCATTTGGTACGCCATGGAGAACGGTTTTGCGAACGATATGTCCGCTGTCACCTTCTTGCCCGAGCTCACCAACACCAACGCGCTCGGCTACCTGTCGATCATCATCTTTAACTTCATGGGCTTCGAGGTCATCTGCACCATGACCGACGATATGGCCGATCCCGCTCGCGATATCCCCAAGGCTATCATCGTCGGCGGCCTGTCCATCGCCGTGATCTACCTCTTCGCTGGCTTTGGCATCGGCGCTGCTGTGTCGGCCGATTCCATCGATCCCGACTACGGCATGATTTATGCTGTCCAGACTATTGTGGGCGATTCCATGATCTTTAAGGTCATCTGCATCGCCTTCCTGATCACGCTGTTCGCCAACATGGCTGCCTGGTCCTTCGGCGTCAACTCCGTTGCTCGCTATGCTGCCGAGCATGGCAACATGCCCAAGGTCTTCGCCTCGATGATCTCGGATGACGACATGCCCAACGGCGCCAACCTGGTCAACGCCATCGTTGCTTCCCTGGTGCTGTGCCTGCAGCTGGTCCCCATCGACGCCATCTCCAACGGTGTCTTCTGGATGCTCTTCGGCACCTCCGTCGTCTTCCTGCTGCTCACCTACATCCCGATGTTCCCGGCGTTCCTCAACCTTCGTAAGAACGACCCGAACCGTGAGCGCATCTTCACGTTCCCGTTTAAGGGCGCCATGATGAAGGTTATGCTCGCCATCCCCTGCATCGAGCTGGTTCTCGCCATCGTTGCAACGCTGGTACCGTTCTCCGCCGCTGAAATTGGCGACAAGGTCCCGATGATCGTCATCTTCATCGTGCTCGTGCTCATCGGCGAGGTCGTCCGCGTTGTCAGCGCCAAGGGCCGCAAGGAAGAGTACAAGGGTCTCATTTGGATGTCCAACTACAATACCGCCGGTACTGCCAAGCTGGTCCTCAATACCATGATCCAGATGTACGGCCACGATGAGGGCATCAAGTATCTGGTTGACCTCGATAAGAACATCGAAGTTT
>CABSUD010000227.1:0-2797 GCA_902480795.1 uncultured Collinsella sp.
ATGAAGCCGTACTCGTTGACGCGGGCGTAGAGGGCGAGCGAGCCGATCAGGCCGATGTTGGGGCCTTCGGGGGTCTCGATCGGGCACATGCGGCTGTAGTGCGAGTTGTGAACGTCGCGGACGGCCGTCGGCACGTTGGTGCGGCGGCTGGAGCCGGACTTGTGGCCGGCAAGACCACCAGGGCCGAGTGCGGACAGACGGCGCTTGTGGGTCAGACCGGTCAGGGGGTTCGCCTGGTCCATGAACTGCGAGAGCTGCGAGGAACCGAAGAACTCCTTGATGGAGGCCACGATCGGGCGGATGTTGATGAGCGACTGCGGGGTGATCTCGTCGATGTCCTGGGAGCTCATGCGCTCACGGACGACGCGCTCCATACGGCTCATGCCGATACGGAACTGGTTGGCGACGAGCTCGCCGACGGTGCGGATGCGGCGGTTGCCAAAGTGGTCGATGTCGTCGACCTTGAAGCCCTGCTCGCCGGCAGCGAGGGACAGCAGGTAGCGCAGCGTCGCGACGATATCCTCGTCGGTGAGCACCGTGACCTCTTCCTCGGTGGTGAGGTTGAGCTTCTTGTTGACCTTGTAACGACCGACGCGGGCCAGATCGTAGCGCTGCGGGTTAAAGAGCAGACCCTCGAGCAGGCTGCGGGAAGCGTCCACGGTGGGAGGCTCGCCCGGGCGCAGGCGACGGTAGATCTCGATAAGGGCATCCTCGCGGGTGAGGGCGGTGTCGCGCTCCAGGGTGCGCTTGATCACATCGGAGTTGCCGAGCAGCTCGATGATGTCGTCGTTGGTGACGGCAATGCCAAGGGCGCGCAGGAACATCGTGGCGCTCTGCTTGCGCTTACGGTCGATGGAGACCATGAGCTGGTCGCGCTTGTCGACCTCAAACTCGAGCCAGGCACCGCGGGACGGGATGATCTGGGCCTTGTAGATCTGCTTGCCCGAATCCATCTCGGAGCTGTAGTACACGCCCGGGGAGCGGACGAGCTGCGAGACGACGATACGCTCGGTACCGTTGATGATGAAGGTGCCCTGATCGGTCATCATGGGGAAGTCGCCCATGAAGACGAGCTGCTCCTTGATCTCGCCGGTCTCCTTGTTGGTGAGACGGACGTCGGTCAGAAGCGGAGCCTGATAGGTCATATCCTTCTCGCGGCACTCCTCGACGGTGTGCGCGGGGTCGCCGAACTGATGCTCGCCGAAGGTAACCTCGAGAACATGGTTCTGGCTCTGGATGGGGCTGGATTCCTTGAACGCCTCACGAAGGCCCTCGTCCTTAAAACGCTCAAAGGATTCCCTTTGAACAGAGATAAGGTTGGGGAGCTCCATGGCCTCCGGGATTTTCCCGAAGCTGACGCGCTTGCGCTCAGTGGCAGTGTATGCGTAGGTCACCAGGTTTTTCCTCCTTCACGGAAATGCTCGGTGGGTTGGCGAGGCATAGCTTCGCCAGTTATCGCAACCTAATAGTTTATCAGGTACCGACCGTTGGGCAAGAAAAGCCTTGACGCGATTGAGTTTTTGGAGTAGCAAAGTTTTTCGACAGAAAATGCGCAGGTAGATAGATGTGCATCGAACACCTGTTCATATATTTTCTGTGAACAGAGAGCCGGCAATCGCAGCTCTTATAAAAAACGGGCGCGAACCGAGGTCCGCGCCCGTAAATGTCGATGTCCGAAGGCTTACTTGCGCATCAATCCGCCGCGCTCGTCGATGGCGTCCCAGAAGGCATCGGCAAAGCGGGGATCGCTTGCAGCCATGAGGGCGTTGGTGGCCATCCAGCCAGAGGGAGTACCGGTGTCGTAGCCCGACAGCGGGTCGATGACGACGGCATACATGGCCTCACGGTCGAGCGAACGGGCCATGGCGTCGGTGAGCTGGATCTCGCCGCCCTTGCCGGCCTGCTGATCTGCCAGCAGGTCCATGACCAGCGGGCTCAGCAGGTAACGACCGACGATGTACAGGTTGGACGGAGCCGCCTCGGGAGCGGGCTTCTCGACCAGACCGCCGATGCGCCAGACAGCGCCCGGCTCGGCATCGGCAACGCCCTCGGCGCCCTCGAGCGAACCGACGCGCTCACCGGCGATAACGCCGTAGCGGCTGACTTCCTCGGGCGAGCAAGCGGCGACGGCGATAACCGAAGCGCCACCGTGCTCCTTGGAAACGGCGAGCATCTTGTCGCAGATGTCGCGGTTAGGCACAACGTAGTCGCCCAGAAGAACCAGGAAGTTCTCCCCTGCCACGGCGTCGGCAGCAGAGCGGATAGCATGGCCGAGGCCCTTGGGCTCGTACTGATAACGGAAGTCGACCGGCATACCGCCAGCGTGGGCGACGGCATCGGCATAGGCGTTCTTGCCGCGCTCGCGCAGCAGGTTCTCGAGCGAGCGATCGGGCTGGAAGTAGTTCAGTAGCTCGGGCTTACCGGGAGATGTAACGATGATGGCGTCGTCGACTTCCTCGGGATCGAGCGCCTCCTCGACGACGTACTGAATGACGGGCTTGTCGAGCACCGGCAGCATCTCTTTGGGCGTGCACTTGGTGCCAGGCAGAAAACGCGTGCCAAGACCGGCGGCGGGGATGATTGCCTTCATGTTATTCAAAGATCCTTTCGCAGGCGCAAAAGCGCCCCATGCGTGCGGCACACAGCCGCAGACCAAATTGCGATACCCAAGCATCTTACCGCTGGAACTATATGTCGCTACAAGGCAGAGACAATTCTTCAGCAGGTCAACGCAAATTATTGCTCGAATGGTGCAATTTTATTGCCCAACGGCAGGGCGCCCGATACGACGCAAATC
>CABSUD010000228.1:0-2795 GCA_902480795.1 uncultured Collinsella sp.
GTCAAGCAGAAGACGGCATACGAGATTGGTCAGTGACTGGAGTTCAGACGTGTGCTCTTCCGATCTCATAGGTTCGAATCCTATACGCCGCACCAATTGAACTTGAAGCCTCCGGCAACGGGGGCTTTTCTTTTACGCCGGCATCCCATGGATTCGAACCTCGGTCGAGGCGCGAGCGTGAAGCGGACGCGGAGCGTCCGTAGCGAGCGGGCGAGCGCGCCGGCAGGCGGGCGAAGCCGGTGCGGATCCGCGAAGCGGATGCGCGGAATCCTATACGCCGCACCAATTGAAATCGAAAGCCTCCGGTAACGGGGGCTTTTCTTTTATGCCGCCGCTGCATGGATTCGAACCTCGGTCGAGGCGCAGGCGTAAAGCGGACTATTTCCTGTCGACTCGTGTAAGATTTCGAGTAGGTGTCGCGGCCCATCCGTGACCACTCCTTCTTCAAGCGACCGATCAGGGTGATACTTCGTGGCAGAGCGTCCGACATACAAGCTCAGGTTTCTCGATCCCAAGAAGCGCTTTCCGGCGATGCCCGAGCAGCCTGCGGGGCGCTCATATGGCGTGGTCTGGAAACTCTTTGGCGAGGACCAGCATGAATCTTGTTATGTCGTCGAATTCGTTGGCAAAAGCCATGTGTCGCTTTTGGGCTACGTAAGCGTTTCGGGTGAGGTGTACAAGGTGGACCGCCCCGTTAGCGAGGCTCCGCTGCCCAACGATCCCGACATGGAGCTGGTCCTTGACGAGTCGGATTCCAGTATTGGTGAGATTATGGTAAGGGAAGCCAACGGTGCAATGCGTACGTGTGCGCAAACTGCCGGCTCTCCCGAAGGCCCCATGCGCGAGCAGTCCGACCACGAGACATGGAATTCGACCCGCGCCCTTCCTTACGGCGAGTTCATGGCCTCGATGTTCTTGCGCTACGTGATATTTGCCAACTCCGAAAGCGCTATTGCGAACACGGCGGGCGTCGACGGTCTCGATGCGGACATGCAAAACGTTGTCGACAAAATAAAGCTCGTAAAGTTGCCCGAGCCGGTCGAGGTGTTTTTGGGCTTTAACACGGCACCGCTACCTGACGCTATCGAGACGCTGCTCTACCGTGTCGACCATGCCGAGAATCCGAGCGGTATCGAGCGTTATGCGGCCGCCCTTATGAGCGAGGTCGACTTGCCCCGACTGCGCACCATCGCCGCCAAGTCCGAGATGAGCCTGGCTCGCATCGATCGCTCAAAGCTTTTCTATCTCAATTTTGATCGTAGCCTGCTGGACCAGGACGAGATTGACATGCTGCTTGCCATCGAGTGCCGTCTCAACCGCCTCTCTGGCATCCTCGAGCGCATCGGGGCCGGATTGGCCCCTGCGGCATCCTCGCCGAGCCTTGAGGGCTGCGCGCTCTTTGATGCGTGGCATATCGCCAAGACGACCAACGATGTTCCCCGACTGCTCGATACGGCCTCGAGCGATAACCCGTGGGGCAAACCGGGTACGGTGGCTTGCCAGCCGGGCGGTGAGTGGGATGTGCGTACCCGCTTCGCGCGTATTGTCGAGGCGCTTAACGTGGTCACACGGCTCGACTATACCTATCGGGCAAACGTTGCCGAGGGGATTATGCTCGTTCGGTTTGGGCGGTCTGTCGTTGATTCCATGCCGCAACGTGAATACGACGCTCAGGATGACGCCTGGTGCGAGCTGGACGAGGACATGCGCGCGATCTGGGCCGCGGAGCACGATGCGCGCGTGGCACTTACGCTTGCGGCAGCGTGTTTTGCCGCGGGCACCTGCATCACGCGCTGCTATGTGCAGATTGCTGCTCCCGACAGTGAGCAGGGCGAGCGCGTTGTCGCAACGTATTTCTTTGGGCGCGCGGCCTATCTGGCCGATTGCGTGCCTGTCGCCAAGGATCTTGAGAGCATGGACATGGACGATATGCCGTGCAAGCGTGTGCTTGAGGCGTATGAGTCAACCGCTCCGGAGACGATTGAGCCTGCGGAGGTTCATGCTCGTCCGCGTGATGACCATCGCACACTGCCGCCGGCGCTGCGCGATCTGCTGCTTGCCGATACGGCTGACGAGTTGGAGGTCATGGAAGAGGACGACGACCCATACGTGGCCCGCGTTGTTGAATTGCGCGAGCAGGCAAAAGTCGACCGTACAGGTGCCTTTGAAGGCTTTTCCCGTCTTGTCGAGGAGTTGGAGGCTAAGTGCGCCGTCGCCGAGCTTTTGGCGACAGGTCCGGTTCAAACGCAGTTTTGCGATAACCAGCTGGTACGCATGGTGCTACCGGTGTTGGAAGAAGACCGCTCTGTGCGAATCCTTCGTGCGCCCGATGCGCTGTACTTTGCCCAGCACGAGATCTGCAGCTTTTACGCCGAACAAGAGGACTTTGAGCGTGCACTGCCCGAGGTGCGTCGTCTCTACGATTTGGCGCGCTCGTCCATGCAGTCTCACTTTGCCCTGATCAACGTGCTGGCACGCCTGGAGCGCTATGACGAGATTATCGAGGTGGCGCGCCACGGCCTACGTATTGCCAGCGATCGTTCTGCAATCGGCTACCTGTTCTATCGCTTGGCGTTTGCCTATTGGAATTGCGATCAGCTCGACCTGGCGCTGGCTTGTTACCGTCTGGTGCCGCGCGGCGAGGAGTCGGGCAGTAGCGCGCTGGAAGAAATGCAGGGCCTTATGAATGAGATGGGCGTCAGCGAGCCTCCGACGTTCGAGGAGGCGGTCGAGACCATCCGCAAGGCTGGACTCGAGCTGCCGCCAGTGTCCGCCGTGACGAATCAGCTGGCAGA
>CABSUD010000229.1:0-2720 GCA_902480795.1 uncultured Collinsella sp.
CACTATTCCTCTTTGGCAAGATCGAAAGTCACAGTGATTCGATCACGCGAAACACGAATCTTTGGGTCGCCGCAAAGGTTGAGATAGTACCGGGCGGCAAGATCATTAAAGTCGCGCTCCACAGCACGCGAAAACTGTGCCATGTCATCCTTGGCAATACGTAGCCCGCGACGATCCTTCGCGAGATCGACAGGAGCCGGCGCATGCGAGGACGAATCACGCTCGCGCAGCAGACGCGCGGTCACACCGCGAACGGGCTTAATCTGCCCTGCCAAAATGCGATGGGCCGTGCGCTCGGACATCTCAAGACCCAAACCCGAACAAATACGGATAAAGTCCTCGGCATCAGAGGCAAGGCCTAAACGGTCGACAACCGGAAGCTCGCTCTCGTCATCAATAAACAGGAGACGAGACGTATCGAGCCTACTTGACGCCTGAGCATAAAGGGTCGCGGCAATCTCAGACGGAGAACCAAGATAGACATCGCAACCACGCAACTCCTCGAGCGCAAACTCACAAGCAGCGCGAATAATATTATGCGGGCCGCGAGCACAGACATAACGTCCGTCCTCATCCTTGACGGCCTGGGGCCAGCTGGACTGATCGGCACGCTCACTGAGGCGATCGGCCGCAACGCTCACCTTAAAGGCCGAGCCAAGGTCGACACCTGACGTGACCACACGGGCATCGTCGGTGTTCTGCTTGATCGAAAACAATGCCATGCCACGACCGTGAACGCCCCAACGGTCCATCTTCATGCTCTCGAGCTTGGAGGTAACGCGGGCATCGAAGATTCGCTCTTGCATATCCTGCGGAACGCCCGAACCGTTATCCAGAAAGACAAGCGTGCGGACGCCATCTTCCTTGGTCGTGGCGAGATAGACTTTGTCGGCGCCGGCATCGCGGGCATTACGGAGCATTTCGAGGACGATATCCTCGACATGCTGAATGTCGTGCTTTGCCTGGCGCCGCTCGGCCTCCGAAACGCGGAGGCGGACATACCCCTCGCCAAGGTTCTCCTCGACGCGAAGGTTGCCCTCCCCCGACATCGACGCGATAAATGAGATGAGCTCGTTCGCGTCGCTCATGTTATTTAGCGATATCGACAGCGCGGCTCTCGCGAATCACGACGACGCGCACCTGACCGGGATACTCCATCTCTTCCTCGATCTGATGGGCGATATCGTGAGCCAGGACCGTGGACTGGGCATCGGAGATCTTGTCCGGCTGAACCATGACGTGGACCTCACGACCAGCCTGCATGGCATAGGTACGCTCGACACCGTCATGGGAGTTGGCGATCTCCTCGAGCTTCTCAAGACGCTTGATGTAGTTCTCGGCAGACTCGCGACGGGCACCGGGGCGAGAGGCAGAGACGGCATCGGCGGCCTGTACCAGGACATCGAGCACCGTGTTGGGGTCGACATCGGCATGGTGAGCCTCGATAGCGTGGACGATAACGGGCTTCTCGCCGTAACGGCGGGCAAGCTCGGCGCCGATGACGGCATGCGGGCCCTCGACGTCGTGGTCGATTGCCTTGCCCAGGTCGTGCAGCAGGCCGGCGCGCTTGGCGGTCACAACGTCAAGGCCAAGCTCGGAAGCCATCACGCCGCACAGATCAGAGACCTCGAGGGAGTGCTGAAGAACGTTCTGGCCAAACGAGGTACGGTAGCGCAGGGCACCAAGGGTCTTGACGATCTCGGGATGCAGATCGTGGATGCCGGTATCGAAGGCAGCCTGCTCGCCAGCCTCGCGCACGCGCTGCTGAACCAGGTCGGCAGCCTTGTGATACATCTCCTCGATGCGGGCGGGGTGAATGCGGCCGTCGGCGATGAGGTTCTCGAGGGCAACACGGGCGGTCTCACGACGGACCGGGTCGAAGCTCGAAAGAACGACGGTCTCGGGCGTGTCGTCGATCACGAGGTTGACGCCGGAAACCTGCTCGAAGGTCCGGATGTTGCGACCCTCGCGACCGATGATACGGCCCTTGAGGTCATCAGAGGGAATATGCACGGAGGTAACGGTGACCTCGGCAGTGTGGTCGGCAGCGCAGCGCTGAATCGCCAGGGACAGAATCTCCTGGGCGGTCTTGTGGCACTCGGCGCGAACCTGCTGCTCGGACTCGCGAATGATCGTGGCAGCCTCGTGGGTGACCTCGCCGCGAACCTTATCGAGGAGCTCCTTGTGGGCGTCCTCGCGGGTCAGGTCGGCGATACGCTCGAGCTCGGAGGTCTGTTTGGCGCAGAGCTCCTCAAGCTCGCGGGAGCGCTTCTCGACCTGACCGGCCTGGCTAGACAGCTGGTGCTCACGCTTGTCGAGAGCGTCGTTTCGGCGATCAAGGGACTCCTCGCGCTGCATCACACGGTTCTCGAGCGTACGAATCTCACTCTTACGCTGCTTGTCCTCGGCCTCGGCGGCCTGCTTGTTCTTGATGATCTCCTCTTTAGCCTCGAGCAGAGCCTCTTTTTTGAGGGTCTCGGCCTGACGCTTAGCATCACCGATCAGGGACTCAGCCTGTGCGTGTGCCGACTGGATCTTTTCGTCGGCCTCGTGAAGACTACCCTGCTTGGCGGTGCGCATGTAGGCAATGGCGGCGATGGCACCCAAAACGATGCCAACGAGCGCTGCGATGATAGGCATGCTCACTCCTTTTTATGGATTCGTTACACAACAAAGCGAACCGTCCTTACGAACGGCTCGCGACATTTGAGTAATATGGG
>CABSUD010000230.1:0-2713 GCA_902480795.1 uncultured Collinsella sp.
CGGGCAAACATCGTTGGACTTATCACTGACACGAAATGGGCGCTTGCATAACGTCCGCTAGCTTGGCACGGTACAATGCTTTCAGATTTCAATTTGTAAATTAGTGGGGTTAATTCATGGCAGAATCTCGTGCGGAGCGTAAGGCTCGTCGTGCTTTGATTGAGGCGGCTGAGGGGTCGAAGGAGGAGAAATCTTCTACGAAATCCAAGTCTTCTAAAGCTGCAAAAAGCAAACCGACCAAGAGCAGAGCTAAGACCAAGCGTTCTGACTCTCGTCGAGGCGGGGATAAAGCGCCTCAGACTCGTTCCAAGCGCTCGCATAAAGATCCGGCTTCGTCTGCGCGTAAGGCTGTGGACCCCAAGTCTCCTTGTTCCATCATGAAAGCTTGCGGTGGGTGTACGGCGCTCAATCGTCCTTATAAGAAGCAGCTCGCCGCCAAGCAGGCTGCTATGGAGGGGCTTTTTACTTCGCTTTGTGAGCGTGAAGGCATTGCTGTAGATCCTATTCGCGGTATGGGAGTCACCTTGGGCGACCCGGGCAAGTATCCTGCGCCGCGTGGTTTTCGTCATAAGGCCGCCACTCCGTTTGCCCCCGGTAAGGAGGGTGCTGTCCGCTGCGGCTTCTTTGAGCGAGGCACGCACAAGATCGTTGCCGTACCCGAGTGCCCTGTCGAGGCGCCGGGCGCTCGTCAGATTCTCAACGGCATCGCTCGCGAGGCCGAACGTCTGCACATTCCTGCCTTTAACGAAGACAAGCATCTGGGGCTGCTTCGCTATGCCGTCGTTCGCTGCGGCTGGCACACCGACCAGATTATGGTCACCCTCGTGACCGCTCAGCGCGACTTGCCGCATGCGCAGGAGTTCTTTGAGGCCGTCGCCGCACTCGATCCGCATATTGTCGCCGTCGCTCAAAACATCAACGGACGCCCCGGCAATGCCATCTTGGGCGAGGAGGCCCGTATCGTCTATGGCGCCGAATGCATGCGCGATCAGCTGCTCGGCTGCGAATTCGACATCTCCCCCACCGCGTTTTATCAGACCAACCCGCAACAGACCGAGCTGCTCTATCAGCTCGCTATCGACGGCATGGATTTGCACCAGGGCGATGTGCTCATGGATGCCTACTGTGGCAGCGGTACCATCGGTCTTTGCGCAGCTAAAGATGCCCAGAACAAGGGTATCGGCATTATGCTGCTCGGCGTGGAGCGCAACCCGGCGGGCATTGCCGATGCACGTCGCAATGCCGAGCTCAACGGCCTCACCCGCAGCGCTTGGTTTATGGCCGACGACGCCACCGATTACATCCTGGATGCCGCCGATAACAACGAGCGGATCGACGTCCTTTCCATCGACCCGCCGCGCGCCGGCTCTACCTCCGAGTTCCTCGAAGCTGCCTGCGCACTTAAGCCGCGCCGCATCACCTATATCAGCTGCAACCCCGTGACCCAAGAGCGCGACCTGCACCAGCTCCTCGACGGAGGCTATCGCCTGCTCAAGATCACGCCAGTCGACATGTTCCCCCATACCGACCACACCGAAACCGTAGCGGTCCTCGAACGCCGCTAACCAACCTCAGTAGATTTTTGGGACAAGAAAGGGGGGCAACCCGTCTGGGCCGCCCCCTTCGCTTGGTTTATAAATTCCGCTACATCCCCTTGCGCAGGTCGCACACGCCGGCTGCCGCCATCTCGCGCAACAGCGTCTCGCGGTCGCGCGTCACGATCAAATCCAGCGGGAAGTGAATCTCGTCGAGCATCTTGCGCGCGTGATCGAGCTTGCCAATGGCCATGCCAATGTGGGCATCGGTCGACACGCCAATGCCCACGCCCAGCTCGGCGCAGCGCTCGGCGATCTTGCGGCATGCGGCCCAATGCTCAGTGTCGATACCGTGTTCAAGACTATGGTTGTTGATCTCGATAATCTTGTGCTTGGCCTTAGCCGCCAACAGCACCTCGTCGATATCGAACGGCACGCCCGAGCGTCCCGTGTGACCCAGCATGAACACCTTGGGGTGCTCCAAGGCGTTGATATACATCTCGGTCGTCTGGGCCAGCGTCGCGCCTTCAGCAATCTGCGGATTATGCACGCTTGCAACCAAATAATCCAAATTACGCGTAACCAAATCGAACAGCGAATGCTGACGGCTGTACGAATCGCCGGCAATATCGAGCGTGACAGGAGTGTCCTCGCCAAACAGGCTTCCGTCTAGCGAAACGATATCGGCCTCGGCACCACGCAGCACTAGCACGCCGCTCCAAATGCGCGGCCAGATATCCTGGTTGATAAAGAACTGGTAACTGCGCAGGTCATTGGGGCAAGCCGTAACCATAGAGCTCAGATGGTCGGCGGATCCGAGCACCTGCAAGCCACGCTCTGCCGCCCAGTACACATTCTCCTCAATGGTCGAATATGCATGCGCAGAGAACATCGTATGGGTATGAATGTCACAAGAAAGCAGGTAGGGCATCAGGTCTCCTTATCTGGCACGGCCGTCGCTTATATTCATTGTACGCATAGCCTTCGATAGTCGTAAAACCACTCCATCCCAAAGACACAACGTCCATGACAACGGGGTCCGGCTTAACACCAAACCCCGTTTCACGTAAAACATTGTAGGCAGAGCGCTTTACTTTTAACGATACTCGTCCGCCAACTGTTTCCAAGCGGGTAGCGAATTGACAATCGTTTCGTAACTCACGCAATAGCCCAGGCGG
>CABSUD010000231.1:0-2695 GCA_902480795.1 uncultured Collinsella sp.
ATCCTGCCGGGACACGTCGCCACCATCACGGGCTTGGCGCCCTTTAGCTTTTTGGTCGACGAGTTCAATACCCCGGGCGTGGTCACGGGATTTGAACCGGTCGATATCCTGCAGGGCATCTGTATGCTGATCCAGATGGTTGTCGAGGACCGACCGGCGATCGACAATGCCTACCGCCGCGGTGTCAATGCGAACGGCAACCCCGTGGCGCGCCAACTGGTCGAGCAGGTGTTTGAGCCGTGCGACACCATATGGCGCGGTCTGGGGCCGATTGCCAACTCGGGTCTTTCCATCCGCTCCGAGTTCTCGCGCTTTGATGCCCGCACTCGCTTGGACGTGCCCGTTGAGGAGACGGTCGAGCCGCGCGGGTGCCGCTGCGGCGACGTGCTGCGCGGGGCCATTACGCCGAGCAGCTGCCCGCTCTTTGACCGCACCTGCACGCCCGAGCACCCCGTCGGCCCGTGCATGGTGAGCTCCGAGGGCAGCTGCGCGGCGTACTACCGTTACCGCGACTAGCCCGGACACACCCGCATATTGGCACCACCCACGATTGGAGTTTTCGATATGTCCCATAGCGTTACCGATAGCACCGTCCTGCTGGGCCACGGCTCCGGTGGCCAGATGATGAAACGCATCATCGATGAGGTCTTTTTGGATGCCTTTGGGTCGCCCGAGCTGCTCGAAGGCAACGACGCCGGCGTCGCCACGCTGCCCGCGAGCGGGCGCATCGCCATGTCGACCGACAGCTTTGTAGTCTCGCCGCAGTTCTTCCCCGGTGGCAACATCGGCCGCCTCGCCGCGTGCGGAACCGTCAACGACGTCGCGACCTCGGGCGCCAACGTGCGCTACCTATCGTGCGGCTTCATCCTCGAAGAGGGCTATCCCATGGATAAGCTCCACCAGATTGTGCAGACGATGGCCGAAACGGCGCACGAAGCGGGCGTGTCCATAATCACGGGCGACACTAAGGTGGTCGAGCGCGGCGGGGCCGACGGCGTCTATATCAATACCGCCGGTGTGGGCGAGGTACCCGCGGGCGTGGCGCTCAGTGGCGCAAACTGCCGGCCCGGCGACGTCATCCTGGTGTCGGGCACACTGGGCGACCACGGCATCGCCATCATGAGTCAGCGCGAGGGTCTGGCGTTTTCGAGCACCATCGAAAGCGACGCCGCGCCGCTCAACCACCTGATTGCCGATGTGCTTTCCGCAGCACCCGACACACGCTGCTTCCGCGACCCCACGCGCGGTGGCCTGGCCTCGACGCTCAACGAGTTTGCCCAGGCCAGCGGTGTTGCCATGGAGGTCGACGAAGATGCCGTGCCCGTGCGTCCCGACGTGCAGGCCGCCTGCGAGATGCTCGGCTACGATGTGCTGCAGGTGGCAAACGAGGGCAAGATGGTTGCCGTCGTGCCGGCCGAACAAGCCGATGCGGCGCTGGGCGCCATGCACGCCGCCCGCTACGGCGAGAATGCCGCCGTCATCGGTCGCGTGCTGTCGCTTGCCGAGGGCGCCCGTCCCGCCGTGCGCGTGCGCACCGGCTGGGGTTCGACCCGCATCCTCGACATGCTCGTAGGAGAGCAGCTGCCGAGAATTTGCTAGCGACAAAGGCTCAGGGCTATTAAAGATATTCAGATTCCAAACATGCCCGGCACGCATGCCCAGTATCATGGGGTGCGTTTTGAAACCCAATGACGGGAGCTTTCATGGCAGCAGCTTTTTCCCATGTGATTTTTGATCTGGACGGCACCATCCTCAACACGCTCGAAGACCTGGCGGCCGCCGGCAACCATGCCTGCGAGACGCACGGCTGGCCTACGTTTGCCGTCGACGAGTACCGCTACAAGGTGGGAAACGGCATGCTCAAGCTGGTTGAGCGCTTTATGCCTGCCGAGTATGCGGGCGACGGCCGTATGTTTGAGCAGACGCTTGCCGAGTTTAGGGCTTACTACGGCGAGCACAAGGAGGACCACACCGCTCCCTATGCCGGCACGATCGAGCTGCTCGACCGCCTGCGTGCCGCGGGCGTGCAGCTTGCCGTGCTCACCAACAAGGACCACGTCTCGGCGGCTCCGCTTATCGAAAAGTATTTTGGTTCCGAGCGCTTTGCACTGGTACAGGGCCGTGTCGATGCGTTTCCGCCTAAGCCCGAAGCACCCGTCACGCTGCATGTGATGGAGGAGCTGGGCGCCGATCCGGCAACCACGCTCTATGTGGGCGATTCGAATGTCGATGTTCTGACCGGCCACAACGCCGGCCTCAAGAGCGCGGGCGTCAGCTGGGGCTTCCGCGGCCGCGCAGAGCTGGAGGCCGCCGGCGCCGACTACGTGGTGGACACCCAGAACGAGCTCGCAGCGCTGATTCTGGGAGAGTAACGAGCGACACTGCTTAACGCAGCTGCGACAATTCTTCCGTGCGGAAAGCGCGTCCCGTTTTGATGCCTCAAACTGAGACGCATCTTCCGGTTGAGCCCCATCGGGGAAACGGCATCCCGTTTCAGAGCGATTTTCCGGGTCGCACTTTCCGCAACCCACCCCATCCGGAAACCGCAACCCACTATTCGACCAAATACCGGGTCGTATTTTCCCGACCACCCGATGCAACGCTGGTGCAAGGAGTGTCCCCAACGACTAGTCGTTTAAGAACGTCCCCAATGACTACCAACTGCCACCTTCGGCAGCGATGGCAACGCCGTTGT
>CABSUD010000232.1:0-2685 GCA_902480795.1 uncultured Collinsella sp.
AGATGTACGTCGACCGCGGACCAAAGTCCGAGGATGAGGAAGACAGCTTCTGGGACTAACCTGCCAAAAAGGGACAGGTTTATTTTGGCAGGTTTTATCTGGGCAAACGCAAGCGCCCCGCAACTGGAATTGAGCCAGTTGCGGGGCGCTTTTCGCACATACGACAAAACCGCAGGAAAAACCTGCCAAAATAAACCTGTCCCTAAATGGCAGGTTTTACTGGAGAGTTGCGTCGATTGCCTTGACCAGGGCACTGCGCATGCCGGCGTCCTCGAGCGCAACGACGCCCTTGATGGTGGCACCACCGGGCGAGCATACGGCATCCTTCATCGCCGCAGGATGCTGGCCAGTTGCAAGCTGCAGCTTTGCCGTACCCAGCACCATCTGGCTCACAATGCGATAGGCATCGGCACGCGGGATACCGTGCTTGACCGCTGCATCGCCCAGGGCCTCGATTGCCATGGCGACAAATGCCGGAGCGCAACCACCCACCGTGCCGCCCACAAACAGCAGGCTCGTATCGAGCTCGACCACCGCACCGAGCTTGCCAAGCAGATCAAGCACCACTGCGCTCTGCTCATCACTAAGCGTGGAAGCCTTCTCGCAGGCGATGACGCCCTCGCCCACCGAAACCGGTGTGTTGGGCACCGTCGAGATGTGCGCGACGCCCGGCAGGACCTGCTCCCACTTGGCACTGTCCCAAGTCCAGGCAACCGACAGAACGACCTTGTCGGCAAGAATGTCCTTGAGCGGGGCGAATACCTTCTCGATCATGTACGGTTTGACCGCAGCGACCACGATATCGGATGCGGCGACAACCTCGGCGGCATCGTGACAGGCGACCATGCCGCGCGCCTCGCAGCGCTCAACCAGTGCGTCGTAGCGACCCGCGCAGGCGCACATGTCGCTCACAGCTACACCGGCAGCGATCCAGCCATCGGCCATAGCGCTCGCCATATTGCCAAAACCGACAAATCCAATCTTCATATCTCATAGTCCTTCCAGACACATTCCTCAAAACGAAAGGTGTTGTCCCACGCCATTGTTTCGTATTGCCGACCTATTTGTGATACGGCTCGCCACGACTGATCTTGCAGGCGCGGTAGATTTGCTCCAGCAGCACCACGCGCGCCAGGTTATGCGGCAAGGTAATGCGTCCAAAGCTGAGCATCTCGTCGGCGCGGGCGCGCACGTCATCGCTCACGCCGTCCGATCCGCCAATCACAAAGGCGATGTCGCTGTTACCACGCAGCATAAGATCATCGAGCCGCGCCGAAAACTCCTCGCTCGAGCGCTCTTTGCCCTCAATGGCCAGCAGGATCACATGCGCTCGAGACGGCAAGGCAGCAAGAATCGCCGCCCCCTCCTTGTCGCGCGCGGCATCCACGCCGCCCGCCTTAGCCGGGTCGATATCGGCCACCTCGCGGATATCAACCTTGGCATAGGCACCTAGGCGCTTGGCGTACTCAGCGCACGCGTCCTTCCAAAAGCGCTCCTTGAGCTTACCGACGCAAACGACGGTGTATTTCACGCGCGTCTACTCCTTCGAATCGTTTTGAACTTTGCCGGCGGCCAGCATCTGCTCGAACATCGAGGCCGACTGCGAAAAGTCGCTCGGCAGCACGACCGTCGAGGTTTTACCCGTGCGAGCGAACTCCGTCATCATCTCGGACCACTGCGTAAACATGAACAGTTGGTTGGCCTCGTCATTGCCGACACCCGTCTCCTGGATGATCTCGAGCGAATCTTTGATACCCAGCGCGATGGCCTTGCGCTGGTTGGCGATGCCCTCGCCCGCCTTTTCCATTGCCTCGGCCTCGGCGGTCGCCTCGGTAACGCGCTTGATGCGGTCGGCCTCGGCGAGCTCCTGCGCAGCAGCGCGCTTACGCTGGGCGGCGTTGATGTCGTTCATAGAGTTCTCGACCTCGGTCGGCAGCGCGATCTTGGTGATGAGTGTCGACACGAGGGTAAAGCCGTAGGCGGCCATCTGCTCGGAAACGGTAGCGTTGACATCCTTGGCGATGTCGTCCTTCTTGGCAAAGACCTCATCGAGTGTGTAGACGGGAATCGAAGAGCGCAGGGCGTCGGTGATGAAGTCACGCATCTGGTCGACGGGCTCCTGCAGCATATAGTAGCTCTTGTAGATGCCCGAATCTGCCGGGCCGGCGCCCATGTCATAGCTCACGTGGTACTGAGCAGAGACCTCAAGGCCGATGGTCACGTTGTCCTGGGTCTTAACGTCGATGCCAAAACCGTTTTTCATGGTTCGCAGACTCACCGTGGCGGCCTTGCGGTCGATCACGGGCACCTTCATGTGGAAGCCCGCGTTGACGATGCGGTTAAACTTGCCCAGACGCTCGATGATCACGGCATGCTGCTGTTCAACGACGTAGCAGGCGTTGGGAAGCAGCAGCAACAGGATGATAATAGGGATCAAAAGACTGGTAAGGGCGGCGATGATACCGGAAAACAGCATGACTTCTCCTCTATTGGGCATACATTGGCACTAGGATACCCGTCCTGGACGGCCCCAAAGGCCCGATGGCAGGGCCAGTGGGCAAAAAAGACCAAATATGAGTACTGTCACTATTTTAGTAGCAGCCTGTGTTCCTCGCTCTCGGTGTCGACCACGTCGCAGCCCAGGAAGTGCTTGCGCCCGTCGGCGCCCAGCCCGATCGCGGTCAC
>CABSUD010000233.1:0-2674 GCA_902480795.1 uncultured Collinsella sp.
CGGATGGGCGGTACGGGTAGTCGAATGGGCGGCGGAGGGTCTTATGCGGCGGAGGAGGCGTCGTCCTCGTCCAGGGCGGCGAAGAGCTTCTTGCCGTCGAGCAGGCGCGTGCTGACGTTTCTCATACGGGCGATCTCGACGGTGCGCAGCGTATCGTCGGTGCCTCGGGCGTCGTAGACCGTTCCCAGCAGATACGAGATGCCATCGCGCTGCCTGATGGCAAAGGGACGGAGTGTCATCCGTGCTGCTTCGGTTTCGCCACGCGTCGTGACGCTCGAAATATCAAAACTCACCGTGGTTCCGTGGTCGATGGCCTGCTCGACGAGCTCGCACGTGTCGATGCGCTTGATGGGCGTGCGTGTTGCCTTGGTAGCCTTGCTGCCTGCGCTTGGAGCGGGTTCGGGTGTATCGAGGTAGCCGCGAACGTCGGCGCTCGCCATGGCAACTAAGTGCTGCGCCATGCTCTTGCGGATAGCGATAGGCGTGGAGCGGTTGCGCATGACCATACCGTGGAGCCGGATGATCTCTCCATCGGTGAGCGGACGGGTAAGAAGTTTGTAGCCCACGCCGCGTTTGTACTCAATTTCGTATCCGGCATGGCGAAGCGCGGAGATGGCGGTGTAGATGCTGCGCCGCGCCGCCGAGATGGGCATGCGGGCGGGGTCGTCGGGATGGGAGAGGCGCCGGATCAGCTCATCGGAAAGTATGGCCTTGTCTTCGCCGGTGTTTTCGCTCAAGAGCTGCAGGATGCGAACGGCGCGATAGGCTGCCATCGAGGCGGCGCCTCTCGTCGTGGTGTCGTAGGTTTCAACAGCGGCTTCGGTCATCGTGCCCACGTCCTTTCCGTTTTGGGTGGCGACGGTATGGAGCCTAGGACGCGGGGCTTTCCCAGGGGCGCAGGGCGCTCTGGGCGGTCGGTAGTCGTCGGCAAACGGCGGGTTGAGTTTTCAACAGCCCTACTCAACTGACCAAAAACTTACCAAAAGCTTGACGGATGCTGTTGAAAAAAAGCGTCTCTCGACCGATGTCGAGAGACGCTTGTGCGATGAGCGTTGGCGTGTGGCGACGCGAGCTAGCGTCCGACGATTAGAAGTCGGCGTTGCCCACGGTGCGCGGGTGCGGCAGGACGTCGCGGATGTTGCCCACGCCGGTCAGATACATGACCAAGCGCTCGAAGCCCAGACCGTAGCCGGCGTGCTTGCAGGAACCGTAGCGGCGCAGGTCAAGGTAGTACTTGTACTGCTCGGGATTCATGCCCAGGTCCTTGATGCGGGCCTCGAGCAGATCCAGGCGCTCCTCGCGCTGGGAGCCGCCGATAATCTCGCCGATACCGGGAACCAGGCAGTCGGCGGCGGCGACGGTCTTGCCGTCCTCGTTCATGCGCATGTAGAATGCCTTGATCTCAGCCGGGTAGTCGGTCACGAAGGTCGGGCGCTTAAAGTGCTCCTCGGTCAGGAAGCGTTCGTGCTCGGTTTGCAGGTCGATGCCCCAGCTCACGGGGTAGTCGAACTTGTGGCCGTCGGCGACTGCCTGCTCCAGGATCTCGACGGCCTCGGTGTAGGTAACGCGGGCAAAGTCGGAGTTGGCGACATGGTCCAGGCGCTCGAGCAGACCCTTGTCCACAAACTTGTTGAGCATATTGAGCTCGTCGGGGCAGGTGGCCATAACGTCCTTAAGGACGTACTTGAGCATGGCCTCGGCGTTGTCCATGTAGTCGTTAAGGTCGGCAAAGGCCATCTCGGGCTCGATCATCCAAAACTCGGCGGCGTGGCGCGTGGTGTTGGAGTTCTCGGCACGGAAGGTGGGGCCAAAGGTGTACACGTCGCCAAAGGCCATGGCAAAGTTCTCGGCATTGAGCTGGCCGGACACGGTGAGGCTCGCATGCTTGCCAAAGAAGTCCTGGCTCCAGTCAGCCTCGCCGGACTCGGTGAGGGGCGGATTTTTGGGGTCGAGCGTGGTCACGCGGAACATCTCGCCGGCGCCCTCGCAGTCACTCGTGGTGATGATGGGGGTGTTGACGTAGACAAAGCCCTGCTCCTGGAAGAAGCGGTGGATAGCGGCAGCCGCGACAGAGCGGATGCGGAACACGGCGCGGAACAGGTTGGTGCGCGGGCGCAGGTGCTGCTGGGTGCGCAGGAACTCGACGGTTGCGCGCTTCTTCTGCAGCGGGTAATCCGGGGCGCTCGTGCCCTCGACCTCGATGGAGGTGGCAGAAAGCTCGAAGGGCTGGGGTGCATCGGGGGTCAGCTTGACGGTGCCGGTGCAGATGAGTGCAGCCGAGACGTTTTGATGGGCGATCTCGTCGTAGTTGTCGAGCGCCTCGCGGTTCATGACGACCTGCAGGTCGCGGAAGCAGCTGCCGTCGTTGAGTGTGACGAAGCCAAAGTTCTTCATGTCGCGGACGGACTTGACCCAGCCGGCGACGGTGACGGTCTGGCCGCCGAGCGACTCGGCATCGGCATAGAGCTGCGCGATTTTGGTGCGGTTCACGTATCCTCCCATAACGGTTGTACGGATTATTTCCAAACAGTTAACCATTCTAACCCGCGAGTGGGGCGTAGCAAAACGTCAGGTGTGATGTATGGGCGTGACGTGGGTACCGCGCAAGCGCCGATTCTGCGTTGCCTAGTGCCCGCAGATGGCTTGGCGTATGAGGGTAGCGTAGGTGTCGATT